>NZ_JBSFPX010000025.1:0-52028 GCF_053588415.1 Mycobacterium sp. NPDC003449 | reverse complement strand
CAGACCAGGTCTTCGGGGCCGACATGGGCCGCGGACACCGGCTCGGCCTGCACCAGCCGCCCATCGACCCAGGTCCTGATGAGCACCTCGTCTCAATCCTCGGGGTTTTGGGCAGTTTTGCGTCTGCTCGCGCGTTAACGGTTGTCACGGTGCGGCGTGCTGCGCGGCATGGCGCGCCTCGCGCTCCTCGTGGATGCGCACCAGTTCCCGAAATCCCAGCCGGTGATACTTCGGCACCGGCTGAATGCCCCACTCGTCCTGTGCGGTGTCCTTGCCCTCGGCGCCCTCGGGCGGGCCCAACGGCGGGTAGGGCACCTTGCACTCCAGGGTGTCGTCGGAGTACCGCACTTTGAGCAGTTCACTGCAGATCTCGGTCAGGCTGAGCGTCGGATAGCCGTAGTACACCGCCATGAACGGCAGCGTGAACGCGCCCTCGATGACGAGCGCGACCAGACACACCAACACGGCCCGCTTGATGTAGCGGTGCATCCGCGAGTAGTACGGCGTCGTGCCTGGCGGGAGATCCTCGGCCTTCGTTTCCTCTGTGGTTGTCACGGTTCTCCTTCAGTCCGAGAAGATTTCGCGGTTGACGGTGTGTAGGTAGGGGATGGCGAGGAAGGGGGTGATGTAGAAGATGTCGTAGAGCCACCAGCCGATGACGGGGAAGATGACGCCGGCGTAGCGGACGTCGGCGAACATGGTCATGTTGAAGACGTAGACGCACCAGATGAGCACGCCCATCCAGCAGGTGATGATCATCCATTGGTGGCCCCAGCGTTTCATCTGCAGGAACCCGATGCCCGCGGCGATGCGCATGGTGAAGACGGTGAGGATCATCCCGACTTCCATCGCCTTCTCGCCCGGGCCCGCGGCGCCGCCGATCCACAGCTCGTTGTAGTGCCAGAAGTAGCCCGCGTCGAACATTGCTCCCCAGCCGTTCAACAGGATCCGGGCCAGGATGGTGTGGCTGGCGAACAGGTCCAATGCCCAGCCGACGGTGTTGATCGCGGCGTCGATGATGACCAGATAGCCGAGCAGGGTGACCAGCATCGGGCGCACGGTCAGGCCGTTCCGTTGGGCCTTGCGCAGGAGCCAGACGCCGCGCAGGAACAGTGGCAGGCCGAAGATCCCGAGCGCGGCAGTACCGATCAGCAGGCCGCCCGAGATCAGCCATTTGTCGGCCTGGCGTTGCGCGCGCTGCGAGGCCTCCATGTGCTCGTCGAGCCCACTCGCCGATGCTCGCGGCGGCACACTCCTGCTGCCCGAACTGGTCATCCGCAGGTTCATGGACACTGACTATAGTCAGTGATACTCAGTAGTCAATCGGCAACGAAGAACTCTGTAAAGGAAGAGTGACGATGCACAACAGCATATTTCAGGAAGAATGCTCCGATATCTTGCAATAGTTCGTTGATGTAAGTCAGAGTGGGCTATGGCGTTGGAACAGTTCGACCTCACCGGGCAGGTCGCGATCGTGACCGGAGCCGGCAAGGGGGTCGGTCAGGGCATCGCGCGGGTGCTGGCGGAGGCCGGTGCGACCGTAGTCGGCACGGCCCGTACGGAATCCGACATCGTGAACACCATCGAGGGCATCGAACAGTCCGGCGGGAAGGGGATGGCGGTCGTCGCCGACGCGATGAGCCGGTCCGACGGCGAACGTGTGGTGGCCACGGCCATGGAGAACTACGGCCGCATCGACATCCTGGTCAATAATGTCGGTGGCTCGACGTACGCGCGGTTTCTCGACATCACCGAGGAGGACTTCCGGCACACCTTCGACTGGTGCGTCACCTCCGCGTTCACCATGAGTCAGCTCGCCGCGCGACACATGCTCGACGCCGGCCGGGGTTCGATCATCAACATCTCATCGGGGTCGGCCCGGTTCGGCATCCGGGCCCTGACCGCCTACTGCACCGCCAAGGGCGGACTGGAAGCGCTCACTCGCGCGATGGCCCAGGAGTTGGCTCCCAAGATCCGGGTGAATGCGATCGCACTGGGGTCGTTCGCCACCGACGGTCTGCAGGGCAGCCTGGACATGATGCCGGGATCGCTGGAGAAGATGAACGAGGCGACGCCGTTGCACCGGCTCGGCGATGTCGAGGACCTCGGCCGACTCTGCATCTACCTGTCCACCCGAGATTGCTATGCCACCAACGCTGTCTTCCACGTGGACGGTGGTATCGACTCGAACAACTCGCCGCTGCCGATTCCCGATTACTGAGGAGCGCAACGATGCGCAGAGTGGTCCAGTTCTCCACCGGAAATGTCGGCAGGCACTCGCTGGCGGCGATCATCGGCAGGCCCGATCTCGAACTGGTCGGTGTGCACGCCGCGGGCCCGGACAAGATCGGTCGGGACGCGGCGGAGTTGTGCGGGCTCGGCGACCCCACCGGCGTCGTCGCGACCGATGACATCGAGGCATTGATCGCGTTGCGACCGGATTGCGTGGTGTACACCGCACTCGGGGAGACGCGCCCGATGGAGGCGATCGAGCAGATGTCGCGCTTCCTGTCGGCCGGGATCAACGTCGTCGGTACGTCGATGGTCTGGCTGGTGACACCCCGTCAGGCCGAGGACTGGTTGCGGGTGCCGCTGGAACAGGCCTGTGCGGCGGGAAACTCCTCGCTGTATGTGAACGGCATCGACCCGGGCTATTCGGGCGACACCGCGGTACACGCCGCGCTGAGCCTGGTGACTCGGGCGGAGTCGGTCACCGTGCAGGAGATCTTCGACTACGGCAACTATGACGATTACGAATATACCGGAACGGCAATGGGTTTCGGCGCCGCTCCCGGTGACGAGCTGCCGATGGCCTTCCAGCCCGGAGTCATCACGTCGATATTCGGCGGGCTGGTGCGCAATCTCGCTGGCCACCTCGGGGTGGAACTCGACGAGGTCCGGCAACGCTACGAACCGTGGTACGCCACCGACCGCATCGAATGCACCATGATGACCGTGGAGGCCGGACAGCTGGCGGGGGTACGGTTCGCGGCCGAGGGGGTGCGGGGCGGGGTTCCGGTCATCACCGTCGAGCACACCACCCGCCTCACCGCTGCCGCGGCCCCGGACTGGGAATATCCGCCCGACGGCCAGACCGGTGTGCACAAGGTCATCGTGGAGGGCGAGCCGCGCATCGAGGTGAGCACCCAACTGTCGCATCCGGCGCTCGATGTCACCGACGCCGGGTGTCTGTCCACCGCGGCCAGGGCGGTCAACGCCATCGACTGGGTGTGCCGGGCGCCTGCGGGATTGGTCGCGGTCGAGGACATTCCGCCGACGGCGATGATCCGCGGGCTGATGTGGTGACCCTTTCCCTCGGCGAGCAGACGTGCCGGTACCCGTAAACGCGCATTCTCGGGTACCCGCGCGTCTGCTCGCGTTAGGGAGTCAACCCCTCGCGTAACTCCCGTTTCAACACCTTGCCGTAACTGTTCTTCGGCAGCGCGTCGATGAACTCATACCGCTTGGGTCGCTTGAACCGGGCGATGCGTTGCAGCAGATGAGCATCCAGGTCGGCGGGGGACACCTCGCCGGCTCCGTCGGTCACGATGAACGCCACCACGATCTCACCCCACTCATCGTCGGGCGCACCCACCACCCCGGCCTCGACCACGCCCGGATGTTCGAGCAGCACTTCCTCCACCTCGCGCGGATAGATGTTGCTGCCGCCACTGATCACCACATCCTTGGACCGGTCGCGCAGGGTGAGGTAGCCGCACGCATCGAACGACCCCATATCGCCGGTGTGCAGCCAACCGTCCTTGAGCGTTGCGGCCGTGGCCGCCGGGTTGTTCCAGTACCCGGACATGACGACGTCACCGCGGCAGACGATCTCGCCGATCTCGTCGGTGCCCGCCGGCTCCCCGCTCTCGGTGAGGACCGCCACGTCCACCCCGGAGCGCGCGTACCCGACCGAGCCCAGCACCGCATCGGGGGCGTCCACATGGTCGGCCGGGCGCAGGCCGGTGATGGTCATCGGCGCCTCGCCCTGGCCGTAGAGCTGGGCGAAGACCGGACCGTAGGCGGCCAGCGCCTTCTTGAGGCTTTCGACGTACATCGGCCCGCCGCCGTAGATTACGGTCCGTAGCCCGGACGGGCGGGGTCGGCCGGTCTGGAGTAGCCGCGCCACCATGGTGGGAGCGAGGAACGCGCTGCACCCCGGGTGGTGCTCGCAGAGGTCCAGGAACTCGTCGGGTTCGAACGCCCCCGACGACGGCACGACCTGCCGGGCGCCGCGCAGCACGTAGGGCGCCACGTACAGACCCGACCCGTGTGACATCGGGGCACCGTGGACCAGGCTGCAGTTCTCGTCCGGCGAATCGAAATCGGCCAGGTGGGACACCGTCATCGCCATCAGATTGCGGTGGGAGAGCATGGCGCCCTTGGATTTACCGGTGGTGCCGCTGGTGTAGAACAGCCAGGCCAGGGAGTTCGGATCGGTGACGGGCGGGGCGACGGGTTCGGCATCGAACCGCGCGGCGTAGGTTTCGGAGCCGATCACCTCGAGCGGAACGTCGAGCGTCAGCTCGGCGGCGATCTTTGGTGACGCGAAAACCTGTGCCGCACCGCAATCGGTGACGATATCGGCCATCTCTCGCGGGTGAAGCTTGTAGTTGATCGGGACGAACACGCATTCCGCGGCCCAGATCGCGAACATGAGTTCCACGATCTCCGGGCGGTTCTCGCTGGCGACGGCGATGCGGGCACCCCGGTCACCGAGGGTGCGGATCGAGGATGCCAGCGTGAGCACCCGGTCGCGCAGCTGGGCCCAGGTGTAGAGCTGTCGTTCGCCGTGGAATACCGCGCCGCGATCGGCGAATCGGCCTGCCGCCTGATCCAGCACCGCGAAAAGATTCACCGGGCCACCCATTCCGATGTCAGGGCATGCTCGGACAGGTATTTCGTCGAGCTCCAGCCGCCGTCGACGACGATGGTCTGCCCGTTGATAAAGCTGCCACCCTCCGAGCACAGAAACGCCACCGTCGACGCGATATCGTCCACCCGGCCCAGCCGGGTGTGCGGTGTCATCTCGGTCTGCATCTTGCGGAACCCTTCGTTCTCCAGGCGCTGCTCGACCATCGGCGTCACCGTGACACCAGGGGCCACCGCGTTGCAGCGGATGCCCTGGGCCCCGTACTGGCAGGCGATGTGTGTGGTCAGCGCGGTCAGGCCGCCCTTGGCCGCCGAGTACGCGCCGCCGCGCAAACCGCCGACGACCGCGAACGTGGAGGTGACGTTGATGATCGCCGAACCAGGACCCATATGCGGCAGCACATCCCGGGCCAGCCGGAACGGGGCCCGCAGCACGATGCCCAGGAAATGGTCCAGGGTCTCGTCGTCGGTCTCGTGCAGGGGTTTGGGGCTGCCGATACCGGCGTTGTTGATCAGGAAGTCGATGTGGCCCCAGCGCCGCACGGCGGCCTCGACCACCAGGCCAGGGCCGTCGTCGGCAGTCAGGTCGGCCGCGACGGTCTGCACCCGCTCCGGATCGCCGATGGCGTGTTCCAGCTCCGCGAGGCGCCGCTCGTCCCGCCCGGCGCCCAGCACCGCGATGCCCGCCTCGGTCAGCTTGGTCGCGCATCCGAAGCCGATGCCGCTGCTGGCCCCCGTGACGATCGCTACCCGCATTGCCCCTCCATCAACGTCGCCCGGATCCGGTGTTTGAGCACCTTGCCCGCGTCGTTGCGGGGCAGTGCGTCCCAGATCTCCACCTGCTCGGGTGTTTTGAACTTGGCCACCCCGGCCTTGGCCAGTGCCTCACCCAGCGCCGTCACGTCGGGGCGGGCGCCGTCGGCCGATACGATCACGGCGCAGGCCCGTTCCCCGCTGCGGGCATCGGGCAATCCGACGACGGCGATCTCGGTGATCCCCAGTTGCCCGACCAGGATGTCCTCGACTTCCTTGGGCGAGATGTTCTCGCCGTTTCGGATGATCAGGTCCTTGGCCCGGCCGGTCACCGTGAGGTAGTCACCGTCCACCCAGCGGCCGAGGTCGCCGGTGCGGAAGAACCCCTGTGCGTCGAAGGATTCGGTGTTATCCGCGGGGTGCAGATAGCCGAGCAGCATCTGCGGGCCGCGGGTCCGGATCTCACCGGACACCAGCCGGATCTCGGCGATGCCGGGCCGGCCGTCGGTCTCGGACGCATGGTCGACGTCGCCCAACGCGCCGACGGTGGTGACCGGGACTTCGGTCGATCCGTACACCCGGCTGACCACCGCACGTTCGAAGAATTCGGATGCCCGCCGGATCAGCGTGGGCGGCACCGACGCGCCGCCGCAGATGAACACCTTGAGGTCGGGCAGTCGGGTCCCGGCGTGTTCGGCGGCGTCGAGCAGTTGCTCCAGAAACGGTGTCGCGCCGGCCATGTGGGTGCAGCGGTGTCGGGTCATCAACGCCACGCCATCCTCGGCGTCCCACCGCTGCATCAGGACCGCGGTGGTGCCGAGCAGCAGCGGGCATTCGAAGGCGTAGATGGACCCGCCGATGTGGGCGATGGGGGAGGGCACCAGGAAGGTGTCACCGGGCTCCACCATCCAGTGGTCGCGCAGCTGACAGATCAACGCATGGATCGAGCTATGGCTGTGCAGCACCCCTTTGGGCCGTCCCGTGGTACCGGAGGTGTAGAGGATCATCCGGACGGCCTCGGCGTCCAGGGCAGGTAGGTCGCCGGTGGTCGCGGACGGGAGTGGCGATCCGCCGCGCACCACCACCACATCGGGCGGCGAGGACAGCTGGGCGCAGACCCGGGCCAGCATCGCCGCATAGTCGTGGTTGCCGAACCGCTCCGGAATGAAGATCATCCGGCTGTCGGCATCGCCGAGGATGAACCGCAGTTCGCGGTCGCGCAGCGACGGCAGGATCGGATTGACCACCATGCCGGCCAGGGTCGCCGCGAGGTAGACGGAGGCCGCCTCGTGCCAGTTGGGCAGCATGAACGACACCACGCTGCCCGCGGGCATCCGCCGCGACATGTCGTACGCCAGTGCCGTTGCCTCGCGGTGCAGTTCTCGACACGTCACCCGGGTGTCGCCGTCGATCAGCAGTACCCGGTCCGGGGTGTCGTGGGCGGCCTCGGCCAGGGCGTCGGCCAGCGTGGTCGGCATGTACTCAGCCTTTGACCCGGCGCATCGTCATGGTGTGCCGGTACCGGTCCGCGGGATGGGTGTTGACGGTGACCTGCGCGACCTCTCCGTCGGAGGTGGTGTAGGTGCGCTGCATGCGCAGCGCGGCGCTGCCCGCGCTGACCTGGAGCAGGACAGCCAGCTCGGGGGATACGGTGATAGCCGAGATCTGTTGGTGTACCTCGACGATGCTTACCCCGAACAGGTCCTCGACGAGCGGGAAGATCGGCCCGGTGTGGCGTTGCAGCAACCGGCCCACCGCGGCGAACGACCGGTTGATGTAGTACTCGGTGCGGCAGACCGGCGGCGCCCCGCTCTCGGTCTCCCGGTGGCCCCGCACCGCGAGGCACTGTTCGCCGACCGGCAGCCCGGTGCGCTCGGACAGTTCGTCGTCGATGGTGACCATGGCGTTGGATTCGATGATGAACCGGGCGCCCGCGGCGAACGCCAGCAGGTCGTTGATCGACACGACGTCCTGGGCATAGGAATTGGTCGCGGCCCGCGGGATCACGAGCGTGCCGGCCCTGGGGCGCGAGGCCACCAGATTGTCATCGCGCAACCGGCGCAGCGCCTCACGGACGGTGTAGCGGCTGACCTCGAAGCGTTCGCACAGTTCGTGTTCGGTGGGAAGCTGGGAGCCGACCGGGTAGACCCCGTCGACGATCTCTTTCCTGAGGGTGCGGGCCACCTGCAGGTAGCGGTGCACGGGGGGACTTATCGTCATGCGCGGTCCCGGACCCGGCGCAGCGCCAGTATGCTGCCGTCGCCGTCGGCCGAAATATAGAGCGTCCCATCGCCTCCTGCGGCGATTCCGGCGAACGGGCCCTGCGGTCCTGAGAACGGCGGCATCCCCTTGAGCGGTTTGGGGATGACACCGGGCGGCGGGCCGACCGGAAGTCCGGTGGCGATGGTGCTGCGGGCCCCGGTGTTCAGATCGTGGGCGATGAGCTCCTTGCTGCCGGCATCGACGATGTAGAGCAGCCCGTCGTGCACCAGAATGCCCTGCGGCGTGTGCAATCCGTCGACGAGCACGGTGGCGCCCCGACCGTCCACCCGAATGACGGCCCCGGCCACCGACACCAGCGGGGAGCCGTCGGGGCCGAACGTCACCCCGACCGGGGTGTCGAGTCCGGTGGCCAGCACCTTGACCGCGCCGTCGCGCAGCGCGAGCAGCCGTCCGGCGCCCTGCTCGACGATCACCGGCGTACCGTCCGCCGCGGCCGCTACCCCGTAGGGCTGGTCGATCCGGTCGGCGAGTGCCTCGCTCGCGGCGTCCGCCGGCCGGTACCGCAACACCTGGTCACCGGCCGTCGTCACGAGGAAATCCCCTGGGCCGCAGGCGGTCACACCGCGCAGGAAACCCGGATAGCCCGGCGAGAACAGCATGCCCACGGTGTGCAGGGCACCGTCCGGGCCGACCCGGTAGAAGTAGGTGCCGTCGGCCACATAGAGTTCTCCGTCGGTGCCGACCGTGAGATCCAGCGGCCAGTTCAGCCCGCCGGGCAGCAGGGCGCGGGTATCGGCACTCGAGACCTCGGTGATCTCGCCGGTGAAGTTGGAGACGAACAACCGGTCGCCCACGAAGGTGAGGTTGTCCAGGCCCGGCTTGAGCTGGGCCAGCAGCGTCCGGTCACCGGTGCGCGGGTCGATGCGCAACACCTGGCCGCTGGCCACCTGGGTGGACACGATGAAGCCGTCGGCGTCGAACTTGACCGCATCCGGGACTCCGAGGTCGCCGGCCACCACCTGAGCTTCCCCGCCGTCGGGGTGTATCCGCCAGATCTGGTTGGCTCCCATCACCGGGAAGTAGAGCAGCCCGTCCGGGCCGACCTCCATGGCGTTCGGTGAGGGCACGTTCTCCAGGAGCACCCGCGGTGGCCCGCCGGCCAGGTCGAACTCCAGCAACCGCCCGCCCTCGCGGCACTCCCCGATGAACAGCCTGCCCCGATGGAACGTGATGCCGTTGGCCGAGGGCACGTCGTCGCGCAGAACCCGGGTGGCGCCGCCGGTCTCGCGGACGCTGACCCGGCCGTCCATCACCTCGGTCGCGTACAGGTTGCCGTGCGGGTCGAATGCGACATCGTCGGGCGCGATGATGTCGCCGCCCTTGGCGCTCACCGTCTCCACGCGGCCGGTGTCGACGTCGAGCGCGCTGATCTGGCTGCCGGTCACCTGGGCCACGTAGATCCGCCCGTCCGGTCCGGTCCGCAGGCCGTTCGCGCCGAACAGCCAGCTCGGCCCGGCGACCGGCCGCAACTGCCAGCCCGCGGCCACCGACGGGTTTGCGGCTGATCTCATGACCTCGGACGTTAGCAACCCGTTGTAGTCCAGACAATAGGTTCGGGTCATTGCATACTCGCCCTTGACGGTCGAATAGACGCTGCGGAATAGTGTTCTCCAATATGCAGAGCACCATTTATTGTCCGGACAATTAGGACCGGCATGGAGAATCCCCTGAGCCTGGACGGCCGGGCCGTGGTGGTCTCGGGCGCCGGTGGTGGCGGCATCGGGACGACCGTGACCCGGCTGGCTGCCGAGGCGGGCGCGACGGTGATCGCGGTGAGCCGGTCCAAGGACAACCTCGACAGCCACATCGCGCCGCTGGCAGCCGCCGGACTGTCGGTGGTTCCAGTGGCCGCCGACGCCGCCACCGACGACGGCATCGCGACGGTGCTGGACGCGGCGCGCAGCGCCGAGGGCCGGCTGTACGGGCTGGTGAACGTCGCGGGCGGGGCCGCGCCGTCGACGTGGATGCCCTCGACCCGGGTGTCGCGCGCCGACTGGCGCGCCCTGTTCACCGCGAACCTGGAGACCATGTTCTTCATGAGCCAGGCCGTCGCAAGGGAACTGCGGGGGCAGTCCGCCGGTGGCTCGATCGTCTCGGTGTCCTCGATCAGCGGCATGAACACCGCGCCGTACCACGTCGCGTACGGCACCGCGAAGGCCGCGATCGTGGCCGCGACCCGCACCATGGCGGTCGAACTCGCCGCCGACGGCATCCGGGTGAACGCGGTCGCGCCCGGCGTCACCGAAACCGCCGCCTCGGCAAACTATGTCGACGCCGACCCGGACCGGGACCGGCGGGCCATCGCGATGGGCCGCCGGGGCACCCCGGAGGAGCAGGCCGGGGCGATGCTGTTCCTGCTGTCGGACCTGTCGGGCTACATCACCGGCCAGACCCTGCTCGTCGATGGCGGGCTCGACCTGCGCTGGACCCATCTCGGCGCCGACAACACCTCACTGTTCCTCAAGGACGAAGACTTCCGTGAAGCCATCAGGAGGTTCTAATGGCCCATACCGAAACCGATCTCGACGCCGCGATGGACATCGACGCCGAACCGGACGATTCGACCGGTGAGGTCGCCGAGGATCTGTCGCAACCGACCACGATTCCGGTCGAGGCGTATGTCTCCGCGGACTACGCTCGCGCCGAACGGGATCGACTGTGGCGCAAGGTGTGGCAGCAGGTCGGGCGGGTCGAGGAGATTCCCGAGGTCGGCAACTACCTGACCTACGACATTCTGGACGATTCGATCATCGTGGTGCGGACCGGCGCGCACACGTTTGCCGCCCACCACAACGTGTGCATGCACCGCGGACGCAAGCTGATCGACAAACCCGAGGGCGCCAAGAATGCGACCGGCCGGGCCAGGAAATCCTTCGTGTGCGGATTCCACGGGTGGACCTATGGACTCGACGGAGCCTGCACCCACATCCGGGAACAGGACGACTGGCAGGGCACGCTCACACCGCGCAATACCCATCTGGCGCCCGTGCAGGTGGATACCTGGGGCGGATGGTTGTTCATCAACATGGATCCCGATTGCGAGTCGTTGGCCGATTATCTGATGCCTGCCGCCAAGATTCTCGATCCGTTCGGGTTGGAGAACATGCGCTACAAGTGGCGCAAATGGTTGCACTTCGACTGCAATTGGAAGGTCGCGATGGAGGCCTTCAACGAGACCTACCACGTGTTCACCACGCACCCGGAGTTCAACAAGTTCGGCGAGTTCAAGGGCTGGGCGAAGGCGCAGGGCCGCCACAGCAACATCGGCTACGACGCGCCGAAGGGTATGGACGAGACCAAGTCCAAGATCCGGCTGGGAACCGGTGATCCGCGCATCTCCACCGCTGAGATGCAGATCTACACCATGGAGGAGACCAACGCGACGACGACGAACACCCTGGTGAACGCCGCCAAGCGACTCGTCGATGAACTGCCCGAGGGCACCCCGGCCGACGAGGTGCTGCAGTACTGGCTGGCCTCGGCGCGAAGGGATGACGCGGCGCGGGGTGTTGAATGGCCGACCATCCCGCCCGACATCCTCGGCCAGAGCGGTACGGCCTGGCAGATCTTCCCCAATTTTCAGGTAGGGCAGGGCCTGACCAGCGCGCTGTGCTACGCCGCCCGGCCCGATCCGGGCTACGACCCGGATAAGTGCATCTTCGAAGTCGCCGTGTTCGAGCTGTACCCGAAGGGTGAAGAGCCGGACACCGAATGGGCCTACACGCCCAAGGATTCACCGAACTGGCTGTCGGTGCTGCCGCAGGACTTCTCGAATATGGCCGCGGTGCAACAGGGGATGAAATCGGCCGGCTTCCCGGGAACTCTGCCGAATCCCTATCGCGAACGCAGCACGGTCAACCTGCACTACCAACTTTCCAAGTACATGGGCACCGGAGCGCCCACCGACATCCAGTGATTTCGGTGCATCCAGTAACGCTCAGCGTTACCAGATGCACCCAAATCGCCGAGTAAGGAGACAACATGAAGGTCAATCTGGGTACCGGGGCGCAGAACTCCCATGATTGGGAACGCGTGTTGGCCGGCGACTTCAGCAGTCCGCCCGCCACCCCGGACTACAAATGCGTGCAGGCCGCGCTGGCGCTGGGTGATCTCGCCGAACCGCTCGGTTTCGACGGGATCTGGTTCCCGGAACACCAGGGCACGCCGTACGGCATGACGCCCAACCCGATTCAGGCGCTCACCTATTTCGCGGCCCGCACCGAGCGGGTCAGCCTCGGCACCTTCGTCGCGGTGGCCCCGTGGTGGCATCCGGTGCGGCTGGCCCACCAGATCGCCTATCTCGACATCGTCTCGAACGGTCGCTACACCACCATCGGCCTCGGTCGGGGCGTGTCCAAGGGCGAGTTCGCGGCCGTCGGGGTGCCGCGCGAGGAGAGCAGGCAACGGTTCAACGAGACCCTCGACGTGCTCAAGCTCGCGTTCTCCGGCGAGCGGTTCTCCTACGACGGCGAGATCTACTCCTTCCCGGAGATGTCGCTGCGCCCCGAGCCGCTCAGCTCCGACCTGTTCGACCGGATCTACAGCTCCTCCTCGACGCCCGAATCGCTGGAGATCCTGGCCCGGCGCGGCATGGTGCCGCTGTTCGTCGGCAACAAGCCGATCTGGGACGCCGGCGAGGAGGTCAAGAAGGTCAACACATTCCGCGCCGAAGAGGGCCTCGGGCCGTGTCAGCCGAAGAATGTGATGTTCATGTACTGCGTGCAGGACGAAGACGACCTGCCCAAGACCGAGGAGTGGGTGTACACCGCCAACCGCGACGTCACGGTGCACTACGGGTTCGCCGATGCATCGAACTTCAAGGGCATCAAGGGCTATGAGGCGTACGCCAACCGTCAGGGTTCGGCGACCGCGTTGCTCGCCGAATCGGTGCAGGGCGACGGCACCGGCGGCCCCAAGCCGGGGGACAAGAAGGGGCCCCCCGGATACCACGCGTCGAACCTGCTGATCGGCACACCCGAGGAGATCTTCAAGCGCCTCAAGGCCGCCCAGGAGGCATGCTCGTTCTCCGAGGTCACCATCGTGCCGCAGTTCGGCACCATGCCGTATGAGGACGCGTTCGAGAGTGTCAAGCTGTTCGCCGCCGAGGTGCTGCCCGCGGTGCACGATATGGAAGCACCACTGCACCCGGCCGTGCTGCCGGACGGGGCCCCGGCATGACGGCAGCGAAAGAATGTGGGGCGACCGAGACCCCGGACGACATCGACATCGACGCGCTGCGGGAGAAGTACCGCGCGGAGCGCGAGAAGCGGTTGCGCAAGGAGGGTTCCAAGCAGTACGTGCAGACCGGTGAACGGTTCTCGGAGTTCGGCGAGGTCGACCCGCACACCCCCTATGTCGAACGCGATTCGATCGACGTCGACATCGACGTGGCGGTGCTCGGGGGTGGTTTCGCCGGGCTGCTGACCGGTGCCTACCTGAAGAAGGCCGGAGTCGAGGATGTGCACATCATCGAGATGGGCGGCGACTTCGGCGGCGTCTGGTACTGGAACCGCTACCCCGGAATCCAGTGCGACAACGAATCCTACTGCTATATACCGCTGCTCGAAGAACTCGACTTCATGCCGAGCAAGAAGTTCGCCGACGGGGCCGAGATCTGGCAGCACTGCCGCAACATCGGCAAGCACTACGGGCTCTACGACGGTGCCATCTTCTCCACCCAGGTCAAGGACCTCACCTGGGAGGACGACCTCAACCGCTGGCGGATCAGCACCAACCGTGGTGACGATATCCGGGCCAGGTTCGTGGTGATGGCCTCCGGATCGTTCAATCGGCCCAAGCTTCCCGGGATCGCCGGCATCAAAGATTTCGGCGGGCACATCTTCCACTCCTCGCGCTGGGACTACGACTACACCGGCGGGGACAGTTCCGGTGGCATGCACAAGCTCGCCGACAAGAAGGTGGCGCTGATCGGCACCGGGGCCACCGGGGTCCAGCTGGTGCCCTACCTGGGCCGAGATGCCGGGCACCTGTATGTCTTTCAGCGCACACCGTCCACGGTCGACGAACGCAACAACACCCCGACCGATCCGGAATGGGCCGCGTCGCTGCGGCCGGGCTGGCAGAAGGAGCGGCAGCGCAACTTCCACGCCTGGACGTTCGAGGGCATGGCACTGGGCCAGCCGGACTACGTGTGCGATTTCTGGACCGAACTCGGCCGTAACACCGCCGCCCGGGTGCTGGCGCTGCCCGACCCGGCCGCGATGACTCCCGAACAGTTCATGGGGTTGCGCGAGGAAGAGGACTACAAGGTCATGGAGCGGCTGCGGCGCCGGGTCGGGGCCCTGGTCGACGATCCCGACACCGCCGAATCGCTCAAACCGTACTACCGGTTCTTGTGCAAGCGACCCTGCTCCAACGACGACTACCTGCCCACCTTCAACCGGCCCAACGTCACCCTGGTCGACGTGTCGGAAGCCAAAGGCGTGGAACGGATCACCGCGAAAGGCATCGTCGCCAACGGCCAGGAGTACGAGGTCGACTGCATCATCTTCGCCAGCGGCTTCGAGATCACCACCGAGATCAGCAGGCGCTACTCGATCGACGCCATCAAGGGCCGTGACGGACTGTCGCTGTATGACGCCTGGGCCGACGGCTACAAGACCCTGCACGGGATGACCAGCCGCGGATTCCCCAACCAGTTCTTCACCGGCTTCACCCAGGTCGGAATCTCGGCCAATATCGCGGCCAACTACGAACTGCAGGGCGAACACATCGCCTACGTCGTCGCCGAGGCGCTGAACCGGGGCATCGGTGTGGTCGAGCCCAGCCAGGACGCCCAGGATGCCTGGTGCCGGACCATCAAGGAGACATTCGTCGACACCTCGGCCTTCGACGCCCAGTGCACCCCGGGCTATTACAACAACGAGGGCGGAGGCGCCGGGAAGGAAGCCGGCGAAGGGATTCGCGGCCACCTCGGCGAGCCCTACGGGCCCGGCTTCTACGCATTCGGCGATCTGCTGAGCCAGTGGCGTGAGAAGGGTGACCTGGAGGGTCTGGAGACTTCGTGAGCAGGTTCGACGATCGCGTGGCCGTGATCACCGGTGCGGGACGCGGTCTGGGCCGGGAGTACGCCCGGCTGCTGGCGGCCAAGGGTGCGAAGGTCGTCGTCAACGACCCGGGCGGAAGCCTTACCGGCGACGGCGGTGGCGCTGGCCCCGCGCACGCGGTGGTTGACGAGATTGTTTCGGCCGGGGGAGAAGCGGTCGCCAACACCGATACGGTCGCGACCGCGGACGGCGGCCGGGCCATCGTCGACACCGCCATGACGACCTACGGGCGCATCGACATCCTGATCCACAATGCCGGAACGGTGCGGCGCGGATCGCTCAAAGAGATGAGCTACGAGGACTTCGACGCGGTGCTCGACGTCCATCTGCGCGGCGCGTTCCATGTGGTGCGGCCGGCCTTTCCACTCATGTGCGACGCGGGGTACGGCCGGGTCGTGCTGACCTCGTCGATCGGCGGCCTGTACGGCAACCACGATGTGGCCAACTACGCGGCGGCCAAGGCGGGCATCGTCGGGCTGTGCAATGTGGTAGCCCTGGAAGGCGCCGCCGCCGGCGTGTCCTGCAACGTCATCGTGCCCGGTGCGGTGACCAGGATGGCCGAGGGGCTCGACACCTCGGCGTACCCCCCGATGGGCGCCGATCTGGTGGCTCCGGTCGTGGGTTGGCTTGCGCACGAATCCTGCGGTGTCACCGGCGAACTCTATGCGGCGATCGCGGGGCGGGTGGCCCGGATCGCCCTTGCCGAGTCGCCGGGCGTGTACCGGCCGCAATGGACCATCGAGGAGGTCGGGGAGAATATGAAGGCGATTCGCGATCTGAGCAGGACGGTGGTGTTCCCGGTGGTCCCGGACGGGCACGCCGAGCATATTCGCTACTCGTTTGGAGCAGCTCATGCCTGACGGTCCGCTGCACGGCGTGCGGGTGGTGGACCTGACCGCGATGGTGATGGGTCCGTACTGCACGCAGATCATGGCCGATATGGGTGCGGAGGTGATCAAGGTCGAACCGCCGCAGGGGGATAACACCCGCTACATCTCGGTCGGCCCAGCGCCCGGCCTGAGCGGGGTGTTCGTCAACGTGAACCGTGGCAAGCGCAGCGTGGTGCTGGATCTGCGCAGCGAAGAGGGGAAGGCCGGCCTGCGCGATCTGGTGGCGGGCGCCGATGTGTTCATCCACTCGATGCGCGCCAAGGCGGTCGGCAGGCTCGGCTTCGGCTACGACGATGTCGCCGTCCTCAACCCGTCGATCATCTACACCAACTGCTACGGCTACGGCAGGCGCGGACCCGATGCGGACCGGCCGGCCTATGACGACACCATCCAGGCCGAATGCGGATTGCCGGCCGTACAACAACAATTGACCGGCGAGGCCACCTACGTCGGGACGATCATGGCCGACAAGGTCGCCGGACTGACCGCGCTGTACGCCACCATGATGGCGCTGTTCCACCGTGAACGCACCGGCGAGGGGCAGGAGGTCGAGGTCAGCATGTTCGAGACCATGGCCTCATTCATGCTGGTCGAACATGCCAACGGCGCCATGTTCGACCCCCCGCTGGGGCCCGCGGTATATCCGCGCACCGTCGCACCCAACCGCAGGCCGTATGAGACCAAGGACGGTCACATCGCGGCGTTGATCTACAACGACAAACACTGGGATGCGTTCATCGATCGGGTGCGGCCGGTCTGGAACAAGGCCGAGTTCGCCACCCTGGAACTGCGGGCCAAACAGATCGACACGGTGTACGGCCTGGTGGCCCAGACGCTCAAGGAGCGCACCACCGACGAATGGTTGGAGCTGTTCCGGGAGTTGGAGATTCCGGCCGCGGCGATCCACACCCCCGATGCGCTGTTCGACAATGCGCATCTCGACGCCGTCGGGCTGTTCGAGACCGTCGACTCCCCGTACGGGCCGGTGCGCTTCCCCGGGGTGCCGACCTGGTTCTCCAAGACGCCGGGCCGGGTTGGTGGGTTCGCGCCGGAGTTGGGCGCCGATACCGCCGAGGTGCTCGGCCGGCTTCCCACCACGGACAAGACCGCGTAGAGGGGCGAGGAGTGGACTTCGATTTCGGCGAGGCGGCGCAGCGGCTGCGCGGTGAACTGCGCGGGCTGATCGCCGAGGAGATCCCGGCCGATTTTCTCGGTGCCTTCACCGACGACCCGGCTGATCTCGAAGTGGCCCAGCGGTTCTGCCGCACCCTGGCGCGGCGTCAGCTGCTGTGCCTGTCCTGGCCGGGGGAGTTCGGCGGCGGCGACGCGTCGGTCTGGGAGCAGACCGTGGTGCGCGAGGAGATGTGGGCCCATCACGAACCGCGCGGCGCCCAGTACATGGGGGTGAACTGGGTCGGGCCGATCATCATGCGCCACGGCACGCCCGAACAGCAGCGCGAACATCTGCCGCCGATCGCGGCGGGCGAGGTGATCTGGTGTCAGGGGTTCTCCGAACCCGAGGCCGGTTCGGATCTGGCCTCGCTGCGCACGTCGGCGCGTCGCACCGACGACGGCTGGCGGATCAACGGTCAGAAGATCTGGACCTCCTACGCCACCATGGCACAGTGGTGCTTCCTGCTGGTCCGGACTTCCAAGGGCGAGAAGAAACAGCAGGGTCTGACGATTTTCCTGGTGCCCATGGATGATCCGGCGATCACGGTACGGCCGATCCGCACCATGATGGGGCCGCACCACCTCAACGAGGTGTTCTTCGACGAGCTGAGGGTCACCGAGGCCGACGTGCTGGGCGCGGTGGACCAGGGCTGGTCGATCGTGCAGGACGTGATGTCGTTCGAGCGGGTCGGGATCGCCCGCTACGCCCGCTGCGAGCGGCTGTTGCAGGCCGCCCCCGGCGTGCTCGGTGCGGCCTGGGACGAACTTCCCGGCGAATTGCGCGGGCGCTGGGCCCGGATGCTCACGCATTGCCGGCGGGCCCGGTTGATGGCCTACCGGGTGGTGTCGATGCAGGCCACCGGCCGGGTGAAACCCGGTGACGCCGCGGCCTATCGGATCGCGGTGACCCGCCTCGATCAGGAGAGCGCCGAGGTGCTCATGGAGATCCTCGCCGCGGTGCCCCGCGGCGGCGGCGCGGCGATCGAGTACCTGCGGGCCGAGGTGGAGGATCACTGGCGCTACGCGCAGGCGTCCACGGTATCCTCGGGCAGCATCGAGATGCAGCGGATCCTGCTGTCGCGGTCGATGTCGGGAGCCGCACGGTGATTCTCGACCTCAGCGACGACGCCAAAGAATATGGCCACCAGGCTCTTCGAGCCTTCGAGGCGGCGGGCGGCGATCAGCTGCTGCAACAGGCCGAGGCCAAACCCGAGACCAGGCGGGCCCTGGTCGCCCCGGTTCTCGACGGGCTCGGCGTCGGCGAGTTGGAGCCGCGCACCGATCCCGACGCGTTGGAGGCTGCGGCCGCACTGTGCCGCAGCGCGGGCTACTGGGGGTTGCCCTACCCGGTGGCCGAACGGTTGGCCGGGGTGCTCGTGGTATCGGACGCCGCACCGGAAGCCGCGCTCCGCGGGCTCGACACCGATTGGCTCGCGGTGACATTGGACGGCCGGCGCGGCCGGGTCGAGCGCCTCGGCGCGGCAGGCCCGGCGTTCACCACGGCGTTGGACCTCTCGGCGATCGAGGGCGACGGCACCGCCGACGTGGCGCTCGGACTGGTACTGCCATGCTGGACGCTGCTGGGCATGCTGGACCGGGCCATCGAGCTCACCACCGCCCACGTGGGGCTGCGCAAGCAATTCGGGCAACCCCTTTCGACGTTCCAGGGCGTCCAGTTCCAGCTGACCGATGCCGAGGTGGAACGGAGCGGCGTCGACATCCTCGCCAAGTACACGTTGTGGAGCCTGGGCAGCCCAGACGCCATCGACGATGCCCTGGCGCTGCGGCTGGCCGCGATCGAGGCCGCCGAGGTGGTGTTCCGGGTGTGCCACCAGCTGCACGGTGCGGTCGGCTTCTGCGATGAGACCACCCTGTCCTGGCTGTCGCGGCACAGCCAGCCGTTGCGCCGCTTACCGTTCGGGTTGTCGCAGACCCGCGATACCCTGGCGTCGCGGCTCGGCCGTAACGGACTGACCGGATTGTTCTCGTGACCGAGCTCGACGACTTCCGGGCCACCGTCCGGGATTGGTGTGTTGAGCACATCCCCCGGGACTGGCGGGCGGCCCAAACCGGGGTCGGCGACCGGGAATTCGTGACCTTTCAGAAATCGTGGTTCGCCGAACTGCACCGCGCCGGGTATGCGGTGGGACACTGGCCGGCCGAATGGGGCGGTGGTCTCGGGGTTGCCCAGCAGATCGTGCTGTACCAGGAACTCGCCGCGCACGACGCACCGCGGCTGGTGCTGGCGTTCGTCGGGATCCACCATGCCGCATCGACGCTGCTGGCCGCGGGCACCGACGAGCAGCGGCGGCGGCATCTGCCCGCCATCCTCGACGGCGAGATCTGGGTGCAGGGTTTCTCCGAACCCGAGGCGGGCTCGGACCTGGCGGCGCTGCGCACCAGCGCGAAACGTGACGGCGACCGGTTCGTGGTCAACGGCCAGAAGCTCTGGGCCAGCGGTGCGGTGCACGCCGACTGGTGCCTGTTGCTGGCCCGCACCGACCCGGACGCCCCGAAACGGCACGGCATCTCGTATTTCCTGATGGACATGAACACCCCCGGCATCGACGTCCGGCCGATCCGCAACGCGGTCGGCGAGTCGCATTTCTGCGAGATCTTCCTCAACGATGCCGAGATACCCGCCACCAACTTGATCGGCCCGGTCAACGAGGGCTGGCGGGTCGCGCAGGCCACGCTGGGGGCCGAGCGCGGGATGACGATGCTCGAGTTGGCCGAACGGCTCGGCAACGCCGGATTCGGCTGGCTGGTGCGGGCCTGCTCGCCCGTCGATCCGGTGGCCGCGGATCGGTTGGCGCAGTTCGAGATCGAGCTCACTGGGCTGCGCGGCCTGTGCCGCGACCTCGTTGAGCGCACCGAGGCGGGCCGCGCCGGCCCGGCCGACGCCTCGATCGTCAAGCTGTTCTACAGCGAGCTGCTGCAGCGGATGACCGGGTTCGGCGCCGAGGTCAGCGGACTGGCCGCCCAGACCGTGCTGACCAAACCGGCGTCCAGCGGCTGGGAGTCGGGGGCCTGGATGCTCGACTTCATCGGGTCCTGGGAATGGACGATTCCCGGCGGTGCCAGCGAGATCCAGCGCACCATCATCGGGGAGCGGGGACTGGGGTTGCCGCGATGACGGGGGACTACACCGAACTGCACGACGAGCTCCGCTCGGTGGCACAGGATCTGCTGGACAAGGACGCCGAGTGGCCGGTGCTGGTCCGGGCCGGCTGGGTCGGCCTTGACGTGCCCGAGGATCTCGGCGGGGCCGGAGCGACCTTCGCCGAGGTCGCGGTGATCTGCGAGGAGATCGGCCGCGCGGCGGCGCCCACGGCCTATCTCGGCGGCGCCGTCCTCGGCCTGGGCGCCCTGCTTGCGGTGCCACCCAACGAGTTCCGGGACCGGCTCCTGCGGGATGCGACTGCAGGCGACACCACGGTCGCGCTGTGCGTCGACGATTCCTTCGGTCTCGCCGGCACGCGCCTGCACGGGCGCGCCACCTTCGTGCCGGACGCCGCGGTGGCACAACATGTTCTGGTACCGGCCAGCCATCAGGACGGAACACCGGTGCTCGTCGACGTCGCCGCCGACGCGGTGGGTTTGACCATCGAAGATCAACCGGTACTCGACTGCACCCGCAGCCTGGCCACGGTGACCGCGGCGGGTGTCGAGGTCGGCGAGGCCGCGGTGTGGCGCCTCGACGGGGCCCCGGGCGCCTTGACGGATCGCGCCGCCCTGGCCGTCGCCTGCGACAGCCTCGGCATCGCGCAGGCCATGCTCGACACGACGGTGTCCTACGTCGGGGTGCGGCAGCAGTTCGGCCAACCGATCGGCGCGTTCCAGGCCGTCAAGCACGCCTGCGCCGACATGCTGGTGCGCATCTCGGTGGCCCGGCAACTGGTCGAGGCGGCCGTCGACGACCCGACGCCCACGACGACAGCCATGGCCAAGTCCTATGCCTGCGACACCGCCGTCGAGGTGGCGGGCAAGGCCATGCAGTTGCACGGCGGTATCGGGTACACGTGGGAGAGCGGTGTGCACGTCTACCTGAAACGGGCCGCGCTCAACCGCGCGCTGTTCGGGTCGTCGACCGCGCACCGAGCCCGGCTGGCGCAGCGCTACCAGTAATGTGCCGCTTGTGCGAAAGCGACACCCCGGGTTCGCGTCGAAGGTCACCCGTGAGCTGGCCGACGCCAGCCTGCCGGACATCGACGGACTGATCGATCGGCTGCTCGCGGCGATCTTCACCGACAATCCGGACTGGACCGATTACGGCGGCGTTCCGCGCGACGACCTGCGCGAAGGCTGCAGGCATTACCTCACCCGCGTGCTGGAGCTGCTCAGCGGGCGGGTCGCCGGACCGGATGCGGCCGACGAGGTGGTCGGGGCGATCGCGCGGCACCGGGCCGCGCAGGGGGTGCCGCTGGAGGTCATGTTGCGGACATTCCGCCTGGGCGGGCGGATCGTGTGGGAGGCGTTGCTGGAGCGCGCCGACCGGACCGGCGTGGCCCCCGACGACGTCCTCGATGCGGGCACGGCCACCTGGACGGTGATCGACGGGTTGTCCTCGGCGTTGTCGACGTCCTACCGGGACAGCGAACAGGAGCGCGTCCGCTTCGACGAACAGCGCCGCAACGCGCTGATGGAGGATCTACTCGGCGGCCGGGCTGGCGACGTCGGCTTCGCCGCCCGGGTCTCGCGCGAACTGGAGCTGCCCGCCACCGGTGGCTACCTCGTGGTGGTGGCCGATGTCCGGCCGGACGCAACCCCCACGCTGGCCGGTGCGCGCACGGTGCTGGAGGCGGTGGGCTTCCGGTCGGTGTGGCAGACCAAGGTGGACACGCACGTCGGCGTCGTGGCGTTGGACCAGCACGACGCCGGTGATGTCATCGAACGGCTGCGGCCGCTGGCCCGGGGACGGTCCGCGGCCTCACCCGCGGTGCCGGGCCTCGCCGAGGTCGGCACCGGCTACGCGCTGGCGTTGATCGCGCTGAGCACCGCGCCGGTCACCGCGACCGAACTGGTGTCGCTGGACGACCGCTATCCGCAGGCCCTGCTGGTGCGGTCACCGGACCTGGCGCGGGCGCTCGTCGACCGCAGGCTCGGCGGTGTTCTCCGGCGGCCGGAGCGGGAGCGCGACGTTCTGCTGCAGACACTTCTGGTGTGGCTGGAGGAGGACCGGTCGGCCGCGCATGCGGCGGCCCGGTTGCATTGCCACCGCAACACCGTGCTCAACCGGCTGCAACGGATCAGCGCATTGATCGGCAGATCACTGCACGGCAGGTCGGCCTACGTCGAACTTTCCCTGGCGTTGTCGGCGCTCGATCTGCCTCAGATTGGGCAGACCGCCCAATTGGCGTGACCCAACGCTGGGCCGCCGGGCATGGTGGCGGCCCTCACACCGCAGCAGACTCGAGCCCGTGCGTGAGTTTGACCTTCTGGTGATCGGCGGTGGCCCCGGCGGCTACGTGGCGGCCATCCGAGCGGCCCAACACGGGCTGTCGGTGGGCCTGGTGGAAAAGGAGCGCCCCGGCGGCGTGTGCCTGAACTGGGGGTGCATCCCCACCAAGGCCATGTTGCGGTCGGCCGAGGTGCTGGCGACCGTGCGTGACGCCGCCGACTACGGAATACGGGCCGACAACGTCGGATTCGACTACGCCGCGGTGCGCCGCCGGATGACCGACGTGGTCACCGGCCTGACCGACGGCGTCGCCGGGCTGCTGAAAGCCAACGGGGTCACCGTGATCGACGGTCACGCGCGGTTCACCGGGCCGAGGACGGTCGAGGTCTGCGATGTCGCGGCGCCGAACGACGGCCCGCGCTACGCGGCCGCACCGACCCCCGAGGTCGTCGATGCGGCCACCGCACGCGACGTCATCATCGCCACCGGATCAACCCCCATCCCGCTGCCCATTCCCGGGGCCGACCTGCCCGGCGTGATCACCTCCGACGGTGCGTTCGGGCTGACCGAGGTGCCCGGGCGGATCGTCATCGTCGGCGGTAGCGCGGTCGGCGCCGAATGGGCCAGCCTGTTCGCGGCATTCGGCAGCGCCGTCACCGTCGTGGAGATGCGCGACACGCTGGTGCCCGCCGAGGACGCCGACATCGGTGCGGCGCTGGGCCGCTCCTTCCGGCAACGCGGCATCACCGTGCTGACCGGGTCCACGGTCACCTCGATCGCCGGGACCGAGGCGCTGCGGGTGACGGTGGACGGCCCGAAACCCGACGAAATCGAGGCCGACATCGTGCTTTTCGGTGTCGGTCGCAAACCCAACACCGCCGACCTCGGGCTCGCCGCGGCCGGGGTCGCGGTCGACGAGCGTGGTTTCGTCGCGGTTGACGACCAGCTGCGCACCAACGTCGACCACGTTCACGCGATCGGCGACGTCACCGGTAAGGCACTGCTGGCCCACGTCGCCTCGCATCAGGGCCTGACCGCCGCCGACGTGATCGCCGGTCACGACAAGCGCATCGACTACCGGGTGGTACCCGCGGCCACCTTCACCCATCCCGAGATCGCCAGCGTCGGCCGCACCGAGGGCGACGCCAGGGCCGCCGGCCACGACGTCGTCACCGCCAAGTTCCCGTTCGCCGCGCTGGGCCGGGCCAGGACCTTCGGCGACACCGAAGGATTCGTGAAGGTGGTGGCCGGAAAGCAGTACGGCGAAGTGCTCGGCGTGCACATCATCGGACCGTCCGCGAGCGATCTGATCACCGAGGGCGCACTGGCGATCACGCTCGAGGCCACCCTCGACGAACTCGCCGACACCATCCACGCGCACCCGACGCTGGGCGAGATCGGGATGGAAGCCGCACTGGCCGCCCTCGGTCTGCCAGTACACATCTCGCCACCGAAGCGCTGAGGAGATCATCGATGACCGACACGATCGACCGGACCACCGTCGCCGGCGAGGACGCCGACACGCTGCGCGGCTACTACCGCAGGATGGTGCTGATCCGCCGGTTCGAGGAGCGGGCCGCACAGGGCTACACCCAGGCCAAGGTGGGCGGATACTGCCACCTCAACCTCGGCGAGGAGGCCACCGTGGTCGGCTTGATGGCCGCGCTGCGGCCCACCGACTACCTGTTCACCAACTACCGCGAGCACGGCTACGCGATCGGCAAGGGGATCGATCCCAAACACGTGATGGCCGAACTGTTCGGCCGCAGCACCGGCACCTCCAAGGGCTGGGGCGGATCGATGCACATGTACGACACCGATGCCCGGCTGCTCGGCGGTTACGGCATTGTCGGCGGCCAACTTCCGCTCGCCGTCGGCGCCGCCCTCGCGATCGACTACCGCGGTGACGACGATGTGGTGATGTGCCAGATGGGCGACGGCACCACCAATATCGGCGCCTTCCACGAGTCGCTCAACCTCGCCGCGCTGTGGCGGCTGCCCGTGGTGTTCGTGGTGATCAACAACAACCTCGGCATGGGCACCACGGTCGAGAGGGCGTCGGCCGAACCCGAACTGTACAAACGCGCCGCCGCCTACCGGATGACAGGCGAGCGGGTCGACGGCACCGATGTGCTCGCCGTGCGCGACACCGCCCGCCGCCTGGTCGAGGCCGCCCGCACCGAAGGCAAACCCGCACTGCTGGAAGCGGTCAGCCACCGGCTCAAGGGCCACTCCGTGGTCGACCCCGCGAAATACCGTTCCGAGACCGACGTGGCCGCCGCGCACGAGGCGGATCCGCTGCTGCTGTTCAAGCAGACGCTGCTGGGCGCTGACGTGTTGGACGAGGACGGCGCGGCCGAGTTGGAGAAATCCGCGCAGCAGGAGGCCGATGCGGCCGTCGCCTTCGCCGACGCCAGCCCGCATCCCGACCCGTCCAGCCTGTTCGATTACACCTATGCGACGCCGGTCGCCGGCGAGTCCCGCCGGCTGCCCGCCGATCCGCTGTTCTGATCAGAAGGAAAACCGTTGTCTGTCATCAGTTACCGTGAGGCGCTGCGCGAGACCCTGCGCGAGGAAATGCACCAGGACGATTCGGTCTTCCTGATCGGTGAGGAGATCGGCGTCTTCGAAGGGTCCTACAAGATCACCGCGGGGCTGCTCGCGGAGTTCGGTGAGAAGCGGGTGCGCGACACCCCGATCGCCGAGGAGGGCTTCGTCGGCGCCGCGGTCGGCGCCGCGATGCTCGGCTTGCGGCCCGTCGTGGAGATCATGACGATCAACTTCTCGCTGCTGGCGCTCGATCAGATCGTCAACCACGCCGCCAAGATCTACGGCATGTTCGGCGGCCAGACCAGTGTGCCGATGGTGATCCGGACCCCCGGCGGTGGCGGGCAGCAGCTGGGTGCGACGCATTCGCAGAACATCGAGTTGTACTACTCGTTCGTGCCCGGGCTCAAGGTCGTCGCACCGAGCACCCCGGCCGATGCGCGGGCGCTGCTGCGCGCCGCGATCCGCGACAACGACCCGGTGCTGTTCCTGGAGAACCTCGCGCTCTACAACAGCAAGGGTGAGGTGCCCGCCGAGCTGCCGCCCGTCGAGATCGGCAAGGCCGCGGTCCGCCGCGAGGGCACCGACATCACCCTGATCGGATACTCCCGGATGGCCGCGGTGGCAACCCAAGTCGCCCGCCGCCTGCACGATGAGGACGGGATCGACGCCGAGGTCATCGACCTGCGCAGCCTGCGCCCGCTGGACCGGGACACCGTGATCGCCTCGGTGCGCAAAACCGGATGCGCGGTGGTGGCCGAGGACGATTGGCTCACCTACGGCATCGGCGCCGAGGTCGCCGCCTCGATCTCCGACGGCGCCTTCGACTACCTCGACGCCCCGGTGCGACGGGTCGCGGCGGCCGAAGTTCCCCTGCCGTACGCGAAACCGCTCGAGCAGGCCGCCCTGCCCTCGGCCGAATCGCTCTACACCGCGGCGCGCGAAACACTGGCCGCCGTCGGTCGGCTCTGAACCCGAAGGATACCCGTGCCTGAAATCACCATGCCCCGGCTCTCCGACACCATGGAGGAGGGCGTCATCATCGCGTGGCACAAGAAGATCGGCGATCGGGTCGAGCGCGGCGAGATCCTCGCCGAGATCGAAACCGACAAGGCCATCATGGAACTCGAATCCTACGACGACGGGATCCTCGAGCGGATGCTCGCCGGCGAGGGGGACCGGGTGCCGATCGGCGTCCCGATCGCGATCATCGGCGACGGCAGCGGGGCCTCCACCGCGCCGCCCGCCCCGGCTGCACCCGCGGCGCCGGCCCAACCGGCCCCGCCCCCGGACCGGCCCAAGGCATCACCGCTGGCGCGAAAGGTCGCCGCGGACAACGGCGTCGACCTGGCCACCGTGACCGGCAGCGGGCCGGGCGGGCGGATCATCCGCAAGGACATCGACGGTCGGGCGGCCGTCGAGGCTGTCGAAACACCGGCCCCGGCCGCCGCCGAACCCCGCACCGGGGACTTCGACGAGGTGGCGCTGAGCACCCTGCAGCGGGTCGCGGCCAAGCGGCTCACCGAGAGCAAGCAGAACGCCCCGCACTTCTATCTCACGTCCGCGGTGGACGTCACCGCACTGCTGACGTTCCGCGAGACGGTCAACGACAGCCTGCGGGCCGCCGACGGTCCCAAGGTCAGCGTCAACGACTTCCTGGTCCGCGCGGTCGCCTCGGCGCTGCGCGCCAATCCGGGGGTCAACGTGTCGTTCGGCGGGGACGCGCTGTTACGTCACCACGGAGTGCACATCGGTGTCGCGGTGGCCGTGGACGCCGGGTTGGTGGTGCCGGTGATCCGCGACGCCGACCGGAAGGCGGTATCGCAGATCGCCACCGAAACCAGGGAGAAGGCCGAGCGGGCCCGCAGCGGCAAGCTGCGCGCCGACGAGATGACCGGCGGCACCTTCACCATCTCCAACCTCGGGATGTACGGCATCGAGCAGTTCTCCGCGGTGATCAACCCGCCCGAGGCCGCGATCCTCGCGGTCGGTGCGGCCACCGAGGAGTTGCGCCTGGTCGACGGTGAGGTGGCGGCCCGCAAGATCCTGCGCCTGACCCTTTCGGCCGATCACCGGGCGATCGACGGTGCGACCGGGGCGGTCTTCCTTCGGGATCTGTCGGCGCTCCTGGAGGACCCGCTGCGCATCGTCGCTTAGTCTCTGCCGCTTAGTTTCTCCCGCGAGCAGACGTAAACCTGTCTGTTTCTCCCGCGAAATAGGCAGGTTTGCGTCTGCTGGGCCGGGTTGCGATGAGTTTCTCGGACCGCGGCGGTCGGTATGCATGACCGCCAAACGTGAAGGAGACAGCATCGTGGTTACCCGTCAGAGCGCCCCGCTGGGCGCCCCCATCTGGATCGACCTGACCACCTCCGACGTCGAGCGTGCCAAGCAGTTCTACGGTGCGGTGTTCGGCTGGACGTTCGAGACCGGCGGGCCGGAGTACGGCGGCTATGTCACCGCCTTCCAGGGCGAGCGGGTCGTGGCAGGCCTCATGCACAACGATCCGAAATGGAACGCGCCGGATTTCTGGACCACCTACCTGCACACCGCCGACGCCGACGCGACCGTCGCCGCGGCCACCGCGGCGGGCGGCCAGAGCTGCGTGGCGACGATGGACATCCCGGACAAGGGCCGGATGGCGCTGCTGACCGACCCGACCGGCGCTTTCGTCGGGCTGTGGCAGCCGGGCGGACACTCCGGATTCCAGGTTTTCAACGAGACCGGCGCCCCGCTCTACTTCCAGCTCACCACCAGCGACTACACCGCCGCACTGGACTTCTACCGCCAGGTGTTCGGCTGGACCACCCAGGTGGTGGCCGATACCGACGAGTTTCGCTACAGCACTGCGGTGTTCGACGGCGAGGAGCTGCTCGGCGTGATGGACGGCGGCGTCCTGCCTGAAGGGGTCCAGTCCACCTGGACCTGCTTCATGGGCGCCGAAGACGTCGACAAGACCGTGGCGCTGGTCGTCGAGAACGGCGGCTCGGTGGTGCGGGCGGCCGAGGACACGCCCTACGGTCGGCTGGCCGCGGTGGCCGATCCGACCGGGGCCGCGTTCAATCTGTCGTCGCTGCAGGACTGAGCGCGAAGTCGGCGAAGTCGAAGCCCGGCACCACGACGCAGCTGACCAGGGTCGGTTCGTCGTCGCGGGGCCGGGCCCGCTGCCAGTGCCCGGGCGGCACCAGGATCTGCGGCTGCTGGTGGGCGGCGACGTCCGGGCCCAGCAGGTGTGCTGCCGCCGTGTGCTGCTGGGCCCCGATCTCCAGCACCAGCGGGCTGCCGCGGTGGTGAAACCACAGCTCGGCGCTGCGCACGGTATGCCACGCCGACTGTTGGCCCGGCATGAGCAGGAACAGGATCGCGGTGCCCGCGCTGCGGGGGCCGGTATAGCCGGAGGGCAGCGAGGACTGGGTCACGGTCAGCTCGCTGCGCCAGGTTTCGCGGTACCAGCCGCCTTCGGGATGAGGGGTGAGGTCGAGTCGCCTGGCCCAATCGGGTAGTTCGGTCACACCCGATAGTCTCGTCGGTATGGTTCGTCTGCGTCCAGGCTGGGTGGTGGCGCTGCTGGCCGCCGTCCTGGTGGTGGTCGCCTGGCTGCCGTGGTTGACCACGAGCGCCGACGGCGGAGGCCGGGCCAATGCGATCGGCGGGGTGGTCGGCAGTATCGTGCTTCCGGCCGGATTCGGCGCCGGGCAGCTGATCGTGCTGCTCGGGTCCACCCTGATCGTGGCGGGCGCGATGGCCGGGCAGGGATTGTCCGAACGGCTGGCATCGGCTGTGGGGCTGTTGATTTCGCTGCTGCTGGTGGCGCTGACCGCGTGGTACTACACGCTCAACGTCAAACCGCCGGTGGTGGCCGGGTACGGGCTCTACATCGGCGGGAGCCTGGCGGCGGCCGCCGCGGCCTGCTCGATCTGGGCGCTGGTCTCGACGTTGGGGAGGAGATCGTGACCGAGTTCGTCAAGCCCGTGACATTGACCGGGCAGCGGTGGGTGAGTCTGGAACCGCTGAGCCGTGAGCATATCCCGGAGATCGATGCCGCCGCGGCCGACGGTGAGCTGGGCACGCTCTGGTACACCACGACGCCGCGACTCGGCGCCGCCGAGCAGTGGGTCGAGCGGATGCTCGAGCTGCGTGCGGCCGACCACGGGCTGAGCTTCGTGGCCCGCGACCTGGATGGCGGGCTGATCGGCTCGTCGAGTTATCTGCATGTGGACGGGCCCAACCGCAGGCTGGAGATCGGACACACCTGGTACACCGCCGCGGCGCGCGGCACCGGTGTCAACGCCGAGGCCAAAATCCTGTTGCTCGGCCACGCGTTCGACGAGTTGAATTGTGTGGCAGTCGAATTCCGGACCCATTTCTTCAACTTCGCCAGCCGGGCGGCTATCGAGCGGTTGGGCGCCAAACTGGACGGGGTGCTGCGCAGCCATCAACTCGCCGACGACGGCACTCGGCGCGACACCGTCGTCTACTCAATCCTCGACATCGAGTGGCCCGCGGCCCGCAACAACTTGCGGTTTCGGCTGGACCGCAGAGACCGTGGTGCCCGATAGCGGCCGTTCGCACCGGTCGCAGGCCAGCACCGCCTCGAAGGCGGCACCGCACGGGCGATGGGTCAGCAGCACCGCGGGGCCTTCCGGGGAACGGAACCAGTGCTGTGCCCAGCCCAGCGCGGTGACCAGGATCGGCAGCACGGCGCGGCCCTTGCCGGTGAGCCGGTAACGGCCGTCGGTGCTGTCCAGCACGCCGTTGGCGGTGAAGATCCGCAACCGGTCCGACAGCGTGCCCGGCGGGGCGCCGAGTTGTCCGGCGAAATCGGTGAACCGGTCGGTGCCGACGAACGCCGCGACCAGCACCGCGAACGCCCACCGATTGCCGAGGATGCTCATGGTCTGGGGGAAGAGGTCCGGCCCTCCGGTGGCCCGGTCGGTGTGGGTGCGCCTGCGGGTGGATTGGCCTGCCATGGACCGCGGCCATGACCCACTCGGGCCCCATTGTGCGGTCAGGGTTTTCGCGTCGGCGATCCGGCCGCAGGCGCGGCAGGTGAACGTGGGGGAGAACTCGTTGCCGCACGCGGTGTGGTGCATGGCGGGCAGCGTCGCGGTGTGCTCGGGGACCCAGCGGCGTTCCCATTCCCAGATCGACACCAGCACCGGCCACAGGGCACGGGCCCTGGCGGTGGCCAGGTATTCGTCGCGTGGCGGCTTGTCCTGGTAGCGGAACCGGACCAGCAGGCCGTCATCGGTCATGGCGTTCAGCCGCCGGGTCAGCACCGAATTCGAGATCGGCAGCCGGGCGGCGAATTCGGCGTAACGGGTGGCGCCGAGCAACGCCTGCTGGGTGATCAGCAGGGTCCACTCGTCGCCGAGCAGCCCCAGCATCCGTCCGACCGCGTTGGTACCGCCGGCCTCCAGCGGCGTGCTATCCACCCACGGCCCAGCGCCGAAGTTCCTCGCCGGGCGCCCAGGTGCAGTGCGTGCCGCTGGAAATACGTTCCGGCAGAGCGAGTTTGCACACCGGCCCGTCGGTGATCCTGGCCGCATCGAAAACCAGGCAGTAGGACGCGTCGGCGTTCATATCGGTGGTCAGGGTGATCAGATAGCCGTCGTCCTCGTCGCGAGCGCCCACCCGGGGCGCCATCGCGGTCTCGCTGCCGTAGACCCCCGGTTCGAAGGCGACGCGTTCCTCGGATCCGGTGTGCAGGTCGTGGCGGACCAGACCGTCGAACAGGAACCATCCGGGTTTACCGGTCGCGGCGTAGGCGTAGCGGTATCGGCGGCCGGTGTGGTGCGGGTTGATCATGCCGAACTCGGTCAGGCTGTCCGAGAGTTGCTCCTCGCGGGTCTGCCCGGTGACCAGGTTGAACCGCCAGCGGTGCAACCTGGTCTGCATCCCGTCGATGGACAGGTAGCGGAAGAACCGCTGCCATTTCCGGTCCATGCCGTGGTCGACGCTGTCGTCGACCGGTTCCGGCGAGCCCTGGAAGAAACCGTCGAGCACGATCTCGTCGCCGTCCTCGAACGCGTTGGTGAAGTGCAGCACGTAGGTGGGGTCGGCCTCGAACCACCGGACGTCGCCGGGTGCACCGCGGCGGGGCAGCACCGCGAACCGCGACGGCAACTCGCGGTGCAACCGCGGGACGTGCGCGTTGCGTTTGAGTAGGTCGGCGTCCCAGAACAGCGGGAAGTCGTTGAGGATCGCATAGTTCTCGGTGAAGGCCATATCGTGGGGCAGTCTCGGGCCCGGCAGTTCGACGTCGATGTAGTGCACCAGGCGATCGTCTTCGTCCACCACGCCGTAGTGCAGGTACGGCGCCTGCTTGGCGTAGTTGAAGAACAGCATCTCGCCAGTCCTGGCGTCGACCTTGGGGTGCGCCGACACCCCCCAATCCCGCGGGAACTCGCCGTCCCACTCGGCCTTGCCCAGGGTGTCACCGGTGCACGGGTCGATGCGGTACAGATCCCCGCACTGGTAGAAGCTGCTGAGCGCGACGCCGCGGTGCACGGTGATATCGGTGCTCGACGCGTCCTTCATCAGGGTGCGCGCACCCCAGCCATGGTCACGCCGGGCCAGCTCGAGGGGTTCGGCGATGCCCGGCCACAGCGGGCCACCGGCGTCGTTCTCGGCGGTGAAACCGTCGGTGCGGATGAACCTGTTGCGGTAGCACGCCTGGCCGTCCCGGAACCCGACGATGTGGACCATTCCGTCCCCGTCGAACGGATGGTAGGTCTGCAGCGCCGGGTGCAGCGGGTTCTCGGTATTGCGCAGGTACACGCCATCGAGGTCGGCGGGAATCTCGCCGGCCACCACCGACAGGTCGTCGGCGTCGTATTCGCAGGTCTGTGGTCGCCACGCGCCCGTCCGGTACGGGTGGTCGTCGTCCTCGGGCAGGGTGGACAGGTACTTCGCGACGAGGTCGGTGTGCACGATCACGTCTCCGCGAAGTCGATCTGGTGGCCGCCGAGTATCCGGACGTTCTCCATCTATCGCAGGCTACTACAACTAAGAGAGTGACTGCACCGACCAATGAGAAAGGCCGTGGCGAGGATCTTTGCCGATCCCCGCCACGGCCTTATCCGTGATTCGGTCGCTCAGTCGTCCCAGCCGTGGCCGTGACCATGTCCGTGGCCACCGTGCCACCGCGGGCCGTTGTTGTACCAGCCGCCCCAGCCGGGGCCCTCGACGCAAGCCTGAACGTAGCCGTAGGGCCCGGTGGCGCAGAGTTCCGGGCCGGCCGATGCAGGGGCCGCTCCCGCGACTGCCACGCCCACCGGCACGGCCAGCGTGCCGAGGCCGATCGCCGCGACTCGCTTCAGTTTCGAACGGATCATTTCCCCACCTCCGGGTTGTTTGCCATATCTGAGCTCAAGCCCCCGTCTGTGAACAACCTTAGTACATCTCACCATATTCCTGAAACCGGTTTTACCGTTGTGTCGCAGGCGCTTTGCTGTCCCAATGGAGACGCAAGTCACAGCTTTGAATTCATTTGCGGCGGGTTTGGCGGGTTTGATCAGGGCGAGCAGGCCCGCCAGTGATGCACCGCGGCGTCTGAACTACTTATCGAGAGCGCGAACCAGAAGATCCGTGATTTCGGCCTGACCTTCTTCCAGCGAGCGCACTCGAGAGTCGACCTTGGTCTCAAGACGGCCGAGCCGCGCGGTGTGCTCTCGCGCGGTCGTGGCCATTTCCCGTTGGTTGGCGCCCCGGCCTGGAAGATGGTCCGTCAACCGAGTGAGATCAGCGCGATCGATACGGCGGTCAGAGTTAGGCCGAATATCTGTGGCGGGGCCAGCTTCTCGTGCAGAAACACCAAGGCGAGGACGACCGGTATGGCTGGGTACAGCGCCGCCAGCACGGTGGCCAGGGCAAGCAGTTGGTCTTGGGTGGCCAGCAGATAGAGGACGATCGCGACGGAGCCGGCCGCACCCACGGCGCACGACGGCAGCACCAGTCGCCGAGGAAGGCGCAGTTCCCCGTCCGAATGTCGGGTGAGCGGCACGAGGGTGGCTGCCGCCAGGATCCGGGCCGCCAAGATCGGCCACATTCCTCCGTCGAGATCGACCCAGGAGATCGCGATGAACTGGAACGCGAAGCCGGCTCCGGCGATGAGTCCGTCGACCGTGCCGCTGGCCGCCCGAGACGAGGTGGAGGTGCGGGTGCGCGACACCAGCCACAGGGCGGGCAGGGCCGCCGTGACTCCGACCCATGCCACCGCCGAGGGCCGATCGCCGAGCAGGGCGACGCCCACAAGGACGGGCAGGGTCACCGCTCCGACATCGCTGAGCGGGACGACGACACTCATTCGTCCCGTGCTGAGGCCCCGGTACAGGAACCCGACGCCTACGCCGGTGCCGAGCCCCGACAGCGCTCCCCAGCCCATCGACTCGAGGGTGAGGTGCGGTGCGGGCCAGAACACCGCCGCGATCGCCACCAGGACCGTGCCGCCGACCTGCCCGTAGAACGCGACGGCCCAGCTGTCGGCGCGGCGCGCCAGCAGGCCACTCAGGAAATGTACGAGGCCGAACACGACCGCAGCGCTGAGTGCGAAAGTCTCGGACACCGAGATTCGCCCCTACCGGGCGTCCGCGGCCAGGCCACGGACGCACGTAGTCAGCACCCCGAGTGCATTTCCGGTTCGCGGTACTCGGAAACCTGTGGGATCGGGTGCCGGGGGGCGAACCGCGCCCGACGCTGCAAAAAAAGTGCCCCCGGCAGGATTCGAACCTGCGACACCGGCTTTAGGAGAGCCGTGCTCTATCCCCTGAGCTACGGGGGCGGGGGACCTATCGAAATAGGTGTCGAAAACCCATAGGGACGATTCATGCTAGACGCCGAGCGCCGAATCGGTGGCATCGGGGCTTCTGGACGTGGTGCCGATGCGGGTCACGAGGCTGGTGCGCAGGGTGAGATAGGTGTGACTGTCCGGAGGGCAGAGGTGTCCCGTTGGGGGTGCTCAGGCTGCTGCGGGCGGTTGGTTTCGTCGGTGGATAAATGCAGCGATTGCATTGCGGCCCAGGGCAAATCCGATCATCACCCCGTGTTGACGGGTGGAGGTGTGCGCGGTCATGCGTCCCCCGTAGAGGGTGCGGTCAAGGGTGTTGTTGAGGGATTCGGCGTCTTCACGCCAGCCGTAACAGCGGTCGTAGACGCTGTCACCGTCGTCGGTTTTTGTGTGTTGGCGCAGGTGTTCGGCGCAGTTGTAGCCCTTGTCGCGGTCTGAATCGCCCTGGATTCGCCGGAGGCTCGAGCTATTGGATTCCGACCAGGGGTTGGTCGGTCCGTGATGCATCGTAGAACGCGGCTTCGAACTCCGCCGGAGGTAAGTCGCCCGAGGTAGCTGTGGAGGCGGCTGGCGTTGTGCCAGTAGACCCAGCTGAGGGTGGCCAGTTCGACGTCCTCGACGGTCTTCCACGGCCGCCCGGTGCGGGCCGGCCCGTAGATCAGTTCGGCCTTGTAGTAGCCGTTCACTGTCTCGGCGAGGGCGTTATCGAAGCTGTCTCCGACCGTGCCAATTGAGGGCACCGCGCCGATCTCAGCGAGCCGCTCACCGTAGCGGATAGACGTGAACTGCGATCCGGCATCGGAGTGACAAACCAAGTCCGGCAGTTGGTTTCCGCGCGACCATCGCGCCATCTCGATCGCATCGAGCACCATGGTCGTGCGCATGTGCGAGGCCACCCGCCAGCCGACGATCATCCGCGAGTAGGCATCGACGATGAAGCACACGTAAGCCACTCCGGCCCAGGTCGGCACGAACGTCAGGTCGGTCACCCAGAGCTGGTTCGGTGCGGTCGCGGTGAACTTGCGCTTCACCAGATCCGGGTGACGGGCCGCCGCCGGGTCGGGTTTGGTGGTGCGGACACGTTTGCCCCGGCGCACCCCCTGGATACCGGCGGCCCGCATCAGCCGAGCCACCTGATCGCGGCCGACGTCGTGACCGGCACGGCGGGCGGTCTTCCACAGCTTGCGGGCCCCATAGACGCAGTAATTGTCCTCCCAGAGCTGACGCAACGCGGGCCCCAGGACCGCGTCGCGCTGCGCCCGCGCAGACAGCGGGCGGGTTTTGGCGTCGTAGTAGGTGCTCGGGGCCACCTGCAGGCCTGCGCTGCGCAGGACCGTGCAGATGGGCTCGACCCCGAACTCCTCGCGGTTGGCGTCGATGAAATCGACTATTTCTTGTGTTGGCGGTCGAGCTCCGCCCCGAAGAAACTCGCCGCTCGTTTCAGAATCTCGTTGGCCCGCTTCAGTTCTCGGATCTCTTGCTCGAGTTCTTTGACCTTCGCTGACTCCGCGGTCGTCACACCCGGGGCGTGACCGTCGTCGATGTCTGCCTGGCGTACCCAGGAGCGCACCGACTCCACGCCGTAGCCGAGCTGACGGGCCACCCGCGCTACCGTGCCCTGCTCGGTGCCCAGCTCTTCGCGCAGCGTGCGGACCATCCGCACCGCAGCAGCCTTCTCCTCCGAGCTGTAACGGCGCGTCGTGGGCTTCCCAGGCGACTGTTCCTTCGGCATACCTGCATCCTCGTTTCCAAGGTCAGGAGCCTCCAGCATTTCCAGGGCGATTCAGGAGCGCTGCTCGGACGGCATAGCCGATCAGCTGTCCTCAGTCCACCGGTAGCCGATAAGTGCGGCGGCGCCGTCAAGGGAACCGGAACCAGTGAGCTGGGCCGCGGTTTCGATACGACCGGTGTCCTCGAAGACCCGTCGGGCAGCGTGAGCGGTCAACGATGAAGGCTTGACCCCAGCAGACCCGGTCAGCCCCGCGCGGGTCAGGACATCGCGGACAGTCACGCAGACGCGAGCCTGACGCTGGGCATCAGACCCGTCCGAGCCGGTGCAGATGATGGTGTCGGCACCCGCGCCTAGTTCGGTGAGGTGGGTGATGCGTTGGTAGATCACTCGGCGGGCCCAGGTGTCCAAGGGCAGGCTGCGGGCGCGGTGTTTGGTGGAGCCGTGCGCCCACGCGGTATGCGCAGTCGTGTCGATGTCGCCGATGCGGATGTAGCCGAGCTCGCTGGTGTGGGCGCCAGCTAGCAGCAGCGCGGTGGTGGCGGCGTGGCGGGTTGGGGTGGCGTGCTCGGAGAACAGCCGCACTAACGCGGCTTCGTCGTCATGTAGTGGTCGAACGGTGGAGGCTTCGCGCTCCGGCACGGCGATATCGATGGTCGGGTCATCCAGTGTCATGCCAAGTCGTCGAGCTGTGCGAAAGAAGGCTCGCAGCGCTGCACGCCGGTTGTGCATGGTTGCCACTGCGGCCGGGCCGACCTCTCCGTGGCGCGTTCGGCCCTTGGCAGCAACGAATTTGGTGACAAGATCGACGTCGGCGCCGTCCAGGGTGGTCACCTCGTGGGCATCGGCGAACCGGGTGAACCGGCGGGTCAGCAGAGCGAACTTGTCTAGTGTCTGCTCCGACATGGTCCCGTCGACCGCCCACGCGGCGACCACGGTGTCCACGGCCACCGCCAGGCTTCCCTCAGCCATGGCGGGCCCCCACGGCAACGGCAGCGTCAACTGCCCACTCATGGTTGGCGTCCTCGATCAGAGGCTGGCGTGTCATGGCGGCACCCTCCCATGTGGTGCGTATATGCACCAAACTCGTGGAGGTCATACCTGGCGCAGATGCCGACACGGCGCGGTGGCGCTATCGTCGGCTCATGTCGCGCGGTCACGGCGATCTGCCGCCGGTTGCCTACGTGGAGGCCGGGGTGTGGCCTGACGGGGATCTCACTGCCGATGCACCGCCGTCGGCGTCGGCGGCGCTGCATCTGGCCCGCGAACTGCACATGGCGATGGTCGAGACGGGCGCCGGCCAGCGTGCATTGGCTGCGGCCACCGGGGTCGCTCACACCACCATCGGCCGCATCCTGGCCGGCACCGTGTTGTGCGACATCGGGACGCTGGCAAAGTTGGAACACGCCCTCGGGCGACCCCTGTGGCCGCAATCTCCAGCAGGGCGTTAAGGCCGAACTCAGTTTGATGCCGCCTGACACGTGTGTCACGATACAAACCGTGAAAGCGTTTGGGTGCGAAGCTGCGCCGCGTGTTGCTCTTGACTCGTGTTACGCGCGGCAGAACAATGGGAAACGCGTAGACACGCAACTGCGGTTAGAGGTTTAGAGGTAAGGCAGGTGTGGTGGTGTCCAAGACCAGCAGATCGTTGAGGGACCTGATCGAAATCGCGGTCAAACGTCACAACGGTGCCTCCGGGCGGCGTTTGGCCGACATCGCCCAGCAGGCCGGTCACGACATTTCCCATGCCACTCTGAACCGGCTACGGCAGGGCGCCTATGCGTCTCAGCCGACCGATGCATCGATCCGTGCTATCGCCTATCTGGCCGAGGTGCCTGAAACGGTGGCGTTCGCGGCCGTCGGGGTCCGGCCTCCGATGAGTGAGCAATATCAGTTGCCCGCTGAAGCCCAGCGGATGGATACCCGCCAGCGTCGAGCCCTCGATGAATTGCTGCGCGCGTTTGTCGTCCCCCAGGCGCCGGTCGCGATGCCGGGGTTCGGTGCATTGCTGTCGGCGCGCGATCAGCTGGAGGCGGCGATTGCCGGTGTAGGTGCGCAGGACGACTCGGTTGTTGTGGCCGCCCGCGCGGTCATCGCCGCGATCGACAACGCCACCTTGGCGATGTTCGCCGGTAGTCACATCGATACGCAGGATCCGTCCGGCGATCGGGGCTGGCCCCCGGCTGATGGCGCGGCGCCGGAGGTGAGCGTCGCCGGCTGACGAGCACGGCCCGTAGGGGACGGGCGTGTTCGCTAAGGGGGGGTAGATAGTGTTGCCGGAGTTGGGACCTGATGGGGTGTTGCCGCCTGGGCGCTACCAGGTGACACGCGACGAGATACACACCCGGTTCGTTGACGGCCGTGGCGATCGTCGCGCCGCACTGTGGCGGGACTGGGAGGTGACGACCAGAATGCTCGGGCGTCACGTCCCTCTCAACGCCGCCTGGCTGCACGGGCCATTCGTTTCTGACTTCGATGACCCCGCCTCGGTGCAGTGTGTGTACTGGGCAGAAGACCACGAGCTGGGCAAGGCGCGTCTGGATCCGGTTGTGGCGAAAGTGTTACGTGCTTTTGCCTTACCTGGCGAGGTGCGGCGCGTTGTCGGTGTAAAGGTGGACACTGCTTTGGTGGCATGGCACTGCCAGCCGGATATACGCAACCGCGACGAGTACTTCGCGCAGTACACGGCGCGACGCGGCGAAGTCGACGACCTGCTGCAGCGTGTCCCGTCTGGTCCGCGCGGAGCCGCGCCGGTGCGTGAGGACGCCGTGCCGCGACGAGGGTATGTGGAGGTGCTCATCGATGGCTATTGCTGACGACGAACTCGACCGAATGCAAGCAGCGATTGTGGCCGCGATGAGCGATCCCGACATCGATGAGCGGGTGCCGGACTGGAGTACCGCTGATGACCTGTCTCGCATCGGGATTGAGGGGCTGATTGATGCAGACCCGTTAGGGCGCACCCTCGCTTCGCACGGGAATATCCGCATTACCGGTGACGGTGTCACCGGCTCGTCTGCCAAAGTCAACGAGGTCGCGCGCGTCATGACCGGGTTTCAGCGCCTGGCCACCGCCGTCGGCGCAGCACAGGCCGGGGACAAAGCCCTGGGTAAGAAGCCCAACGCCGACGTCAAACGTCGTACCGACCTCCTGTTGACGGCGGCACCCGCCCCAGGATCGATCATCCTGACATTCACCCCAGCGATCGCACCGGCCGATGAGGCGGGCGCACCAGGAATGCTCGCCGAGTTCGAGACCGATGACCAGGTGCTCGATACCGCCGTGGGTGCGGCCATCGACGTGTTCGCGGCCGGCAATGACATCGGTCCGGTGCCAGAGCAGTCGTCTTTCGTTCACCAGCTCGGCCACATGGGGCCCCGCACTGCCTCAGCGGTGCGGGATCTGGCAAAAACGTTGGAGCGCGCCGCATTCGATGTCGACATCGATTGGAAGCAGCCATCACGGTCAACGCGAAGAGTCAGCGTCACCGCCCAGGCCGCCCGGCACATGGCATTCGTCGTCGAACACGCCAATCTCGATGAACAACCCGTGCTCATCATCGGCGAGTACCTCACCGTCTCCGCGGTCAGCGCATGGGTGATCCAACAAGACGACGGAGACGCTGTGACCGTCAAACTCGGGCGCATCGACCCCAGCCAAACCCGCGGCCTGGCCGTCGGCGAACGAATCCGTGTCGAAGCCATCATGAAAACCGAGACCACCCCGGGTGGGAACACGAAAACTACCTACACAGCACAATCTTTCGAACGTATCGACCTTCCGGACTAGTGGACGTCTGCTAGACGGCGCACAGTCACCGTTGGTTCTCGTTATTAGACTCGCTGCAGGTGCCGGCGCGACGACACCGCGGCGCTCCCGCCATTTGCCGCTGGCGGGAGCGCGACCTCAGTCGCTTGCGCCGGGCGCAGTTCCGTCCCGAACGTGAGTGCATGCACATCGCTGACGGGGACATCGAGTGCGATGGCGATCATCCGTGCGTTCACCGACGAATTGCCCGCACTACCGAGGATATGGGTGAACACGCGTGACATCTCGTAAGACGGCATGCCGCCGGGTTCTGCGGTGCGAAAGCCGTTCTGTGAGAGCAGGATGCGCAGATCTGCCTATATGCCCAATCGGTCAGCCGGCCGGAATCGTGTAAGGCATAGGCCAACGCCATCGCAGACACCTTGAATTGGGTCCGGACCGTCAGAAGCTCCTCAAAAGATGGGTTGCACCGCAAATACTCGGAGAGTGACTCAGCATGCAGGAGGAATTCTGAGGCGAACGCGTCCGCGGCGCGCTCTTCGGCCGTGGTCTCGGCGGGCACATCTCTGTGGAGCGCTAGATGCCCAAGCTCGTGGGCCAGATCGAACCGAATCCGTTCAGGAGCTTTGCAGCGAGTCAGGAACACGTAGGGCACTTCGTCGTACCAGATTGAGTACGCATCGACAGCGTCGGCGAACGGCGGCAGGGTGTAGACGCGGACTCCGCGAGATTCGCACAGCTGCACCAGATTTGGTAGAGGTCTTGTCCCCAGGCCCCACATGGCGCGCAACATCTGTGCAGCCTCGCGCGGGTCGCAGCAAGCCAAATCCGGTAGATCCAGAGCCGGCAGGGCGAACCGGCGAGAAATCCACCGGTCGATCTCCACGCCGGCAACTCCAGCGGCCACCGCCGCTTCGCGCGGGCGTGCCGTAGCCCGCCGGGCCGCCCGGAAGCTGACTTGCGCTGCGTTGACCATTGCAGCATCCGCACGTTGGAAGTAACCGACCGGGAACTCCAGCGCCGCCGAGAGCGCGGGAGCGGCAGTCGCGGGTGCAGCTTCTGTTTCGTACTTGGTGATCGTGCGTGCGGTCACGTTGATGCGCTGTGCCAGTTCGAGTTTGGTCAGGCCACGACGCATCCGTGCGATCTGGATCCGCTCGGGGTTCAGATACCCGTCAGCCGACCTCTCGAACCTCGAAGTCGACATCCTGTCCTCCCACATCGAAAGGCCGATTGACCGGCTCAGCAGGCTTCCAGCTATCCAGGATCACCCGCACCCGCCAGCCGGTGAACTGGCCGTCACTGAACCCTAGTGGAAGGGAAATTTCTGTACGAATTTCCTGCGTCATCGCGGTAATACACGAGGAACCAATTGCCCGATGGGGGGTGTTGCTGGCACCGCGGTGATGCCGTCGCCGCTCACGTCGATGATGTAGTGCTCATCGCGAGGATCGCCGCCCCGGGGGCTGCGTCCCTGCGGGTCGGCAGTGCCGGCGAAGTGCTCGTCGATGTCGCCGACCTCCAGCCGCACCTCGACAGGGACCGCGGAGCTGGCGGCGATGCTCACCCCGATCGGGGTGAGCGCGTCGATGCGTTCGATCGCGTCGCGCCGCAGGCGCTGACAGTCTCGAACGCGCCGCCGAACCGCACGTGTGCGGGCAACGTGAAGGTGCCCTCACGGCGCAGTACGCGGGCAGGGCCGGGAATGATGCCTGACATGGGAGTCCTTCCGGGTGGGAGGGTCGAGGACGGCGGTAATGCGGACGGTCGCGGTAACGGCTGCGGGCCTGGCTATTTCGCAATCGCCTGGTAGCGGCGCAGTGCTTCGTTGCGTTCTTGCCGGTGATCGACCATCGGCGGCGGATAGTTGGACGGCCGCCGACCGGTTGCCAGATGGGGGTCATCGGCGTCGGCCAGTTCTGGTACCCAACGCCGGACGTAATCGCCTGCGGGGTCGAACTTTTGGCCTTGGGTCACCGGATTGAACACCCGAAAGTATGGGGCGGCATCGGTTCCGCTGCCCGCGCACCACTGCCATCCGTGCTGATTGTTGGCGATGTCTCCGTCGATGAGTTGGTCGAGAAACCAACGGGCACCCCATTGCCAAGGCAGATGCAAGTCTTTGACCAGAAATGACGCGGTGACCATTCGGATTCGGTTGTGCATGAATCCGGTCTGGCGTAGCTGACGCATGCCGGCGTCGACGATGGGAAAGCCGGTTTCACCGGCCTTCCACACTTCGAATGATTTGTCGGCGTCGGATCCGGAGTCGGTCTCGATCGTGTCGAAGTCGCGGTTCCAGTTGTGCCAGGCGCTGTGCGGCCAGTGGTAGAGGACCGAGGCGTAGAAGTCGCGAAATGCCAGCTGCCGCAGATAGGCAGCGTCACCGGGGCGGCGCAGGTCGAGGTCCGCGGCCATGGTGCGTGGGTGGATGGTGCCGAACTTCAGATGTGCCGACATCTGGCTGGTCCGGGCGGCGTCGGGACGGTCGCGCTGCTGGGCGTAGTGCTCCAGATCGCTTTCGGCGAACTCTTTCCATTGGAGTAGCGCCGCGCTCTCGCCGGCAGCGAACTCAAGATGCGCATCTGGATCGGGAATCTCGACCGGCCTTGCCGCGCCCTCGGACAGTTCGGCCGGATCGAGCCAGTGCACCAACTGAGGCGTGGATCGGGCCGGTGCGCGCCAACCATGTTCGCGCCATCGCCGAAAATACGGTGTGAAGACCCGATAGGGAGCGGCGTCATCCTTCGTGATCCGTCCCGGTGTGACCAGATACGGCGAGCCCGTTGCCACGATCGGCACCTCACCCGACATTGCCTGCACCTGTTGGTCGCGGCGCCGGCCGAATGGGGTGAAGTCGTCGGAAACGTGAACCGACGTGGCGGCGATGGCTGCGGCGACGGCAGGAATGCGCTGATCTGGCCGTCCACGGGTCACCAATAAACGGCCGTCGAGATTGTTGCGGAGTTCGCGGAGGCAATCGCCGAGAAACTGCAGGCGACGCGGACTTGACGTGGCCTCGAGGCGCGGGTCCAACACGAAGCAGCCGAGCACCTCGCCGTCCACGTCGGCGGCAGCCAGCAGCGTGGGCAGGTCGGTCACCCGCAGATCGCGTCGAAACCACAACAGCGCCGGCATCTGTCCATCTTGCCCCCGATTTTCGGTGTGAACCATCCGCCGGTCGGGTAGCTCCGAACTACTGACAGAGCGATCCAACCTGGGGAGGTGTCGTGGGAATCGTGTACACCAGCGTGCTGGACGCGCCTCGCGAGGAAGTGTTCGACTGGCACGCGCGCCCCGGTGCGATACATCGTCTGCTGCCGCCGTGGCAGCCGGTAAACGTCGTGTCCGAGGCGGCCTCATTGGCCGCCGGGCGCGCCGTCCTGGCCTTGCCCGGTGGCCTGCGTTGGACGGCGCAACATCAACCGGGCGCCTACCGTCGGCAGGCAGGCTTCGCCGACGCACTGGTCCATGACGGATTGCGGTCACTTCCGCTGGGGCTGCTCGGGTCGTGGCGACACGAACACCGCTTCGATGTCGTCGACACCGGACGAACGCGGATCACCGATCGTGTCGACACCCGTGTCCCGGCCGGCCTCCTCCGGCAGATGTTTCGGTACCGGCACCGGCAGCTTGCCGAAGACCTCGCCGGCCATCAGTGGTCACGCGAGCACGGTGTCCGACCGGCCACCGTGGCGGTGACCGGGTCGACCGGATTGATCGGCACCGCCCTGAGCGCGTTCTTGTCCACGGGCGACTATCGGGTGATCCGGTTGGTGCGCCACCAACCACAAGGGGAGGGGGAACGCCGGTGGGACCCCGACTCGCCAGATGCCGGCCTGCTCGACGGTGTCGATGCCGTCGTGCACCTGGCCGGCGCGTCCATCGCGGGTCGGTTCACCGCTGCGCACAAGGAGGCGGTGCGCAATAGCCGGATCGAGCCGACCCGGCGCCTCGCTGAGTGTGCGGCAGCCGCCACCGAAGGGCCCTCAACTTTTGTGTGTGCGTCGGCGATCGGGATGTACGGGGACGACCGCGGGGATGTTGAGCTAGACGAATCCGCTTCCAAAGGCGGCGGATTCCTTTCCGACGTGGTCGCCGACTGGGAAGAGGCGACGATGGCAGCAGCGGCCGCCGGATTGCGGGTGGTCAACGTGCGCACCGGCATTGTGCAGACCCCGCGCGGCGCAACCCTGCGGTTGCTGCGCCCGCTGTTTGCCGCCGGGGTCGGCGGGCGACTCGGCAGCGGGCGGCAATGGTTGTCCTGGATTGACATAGATGATCTGATCGATATCTATCACCGCGCGCTCGTCGATCCCACGCTCAGCGGTCCGGTGAATGCGGTTGCACCACATCCGGTCCGCAACGAGCAATACACCCACTGGCTGGCCCGAATTCTGCATCGACCGGCGTTGATACCCGTGCCCGGTTTCGGTCCGGCAATTCTGCTCGGCGAACAGGGGGCCCGCGAGCTGGCTATGGCGAGCCAACGGGTGGTTCCGCGTCGACTGATCGAAGACGGTCACCGGTTTCGCCGCCCCACGCTTGAGCAGTGTCTGCGTCACCAGCTTGGACACCTCCTCGAGGAGGACCCGTGACCGATCCTTCGTTTCGGGTGTTGGTCACGGGCGCCACGGGATACATCGGCGGCCGCCTGGCTCCACGGCTGGTCGAAGCCGGGCACCGGGTGCGGGCGATGGCCCGCAATCCCGACAAGATCAGCGATGTGCCGTGGGCGGCGGATGTGGAGGTTGTCCGCGCAGACCTCACCGACCCGGACTCGCTCGACGACGCCTGCCACGACATCGACGTCGTCTACTACCTCGTGCACTCGATGAACGGCGGCGGAGAATTCATCGAATCGGAGCGTCGCAGCGCAGAAAATCTGGTGGGCGCCGCCCGCCGCGCCGGGGTGGGGCGCATCGTCTACCTCGGCGGCCTACATCCGGAATCGGATCGGCTCTCGACGCATCTCCGGTCCCGCAGCCAAGTCGGAGAAATCTTGTTGAACTCCGGTATCCCGGCTCTGGTGCTACAGGCCGGAGTTGTGATCGGTTCCGGGTCGGCGTCCTTTGAGATGATCCGGCACCTGACCAACCGGTTGCCTGTGATGACGACACCGCGTTGGGTCAACAACCGCATCCAGCCCATCGCTGTACGCGATGTGCTCTACTACCTTCTCGAGGCCGCCACCGCTGATCTGCCGCGCAGCCGCGCCTACGACGTCGGGGGCCCGGATGTCTTGCGCTACGGCGAGATGATGCAGATCTATGCCGACGTCGCCGGCCTGGCCCGGCGCAGGATTCTCGTACTCCCGGTTCTCACACCGAAACTCGCCGGATTGTGGATCGGACTGGTGACCCCCGTGCCGCCGCGGATCGGTCGAGCCCTCATCGAATCCCTGAGCACCGACGCCGTCGCCGCCGAGCACGACATCGACACGATCATTGCGCCGCCACCGGGAGGGGCGACCCGATACCGGGACGCCGTCGCACTCGCACTTCGCCGCATAGAGAATGGTGAAGTCGAAACTACCTGGGCCAACGCATCTCCCACCGGTGCACCCGCCGAACCGCTGCCGTCTGACCCCAGCTGGGCCGGTGACGCCATCTACACAGATAACCGCGCCATCGACTGCGACGCGACAGTTGATCAGGTGTGGCAGGTCGTCGAAGGTGTTGGCGGTGAGAACGGTTGGTACTCCTTTCCGCTTGCCTGGACGCTCCGCGGCTGGCTGGACCGGCTCACCGGGGGAGTCGGCCTGACGCGCGGCCGCCGCCACCCCCACATCTTGCACACCGGAGACGCCCTGGACTTCTGGCGAGTCGAGAGAATCCAGCGACCGCACCTGCTGAGGCTGCGGGCCGAGATGCGCACCCCCGGCGGCGCCTGGCTCGAATGGCGACTCGAATCACGCGGCGCACACCGCACCCGTCTCTATCAGCGTGCGATCTTCTTCCCGAAAGGTATTGCCGGAAGGATCTATTGGTACTCACTGCTGCCGTTCCACGGGATCATCTTCACCGGCATGCTCAACAACATCGCGGTCGCCGCACAAAGAGGGACCCAGGGCCGTCGGCCTCGTTGTGGCGGCCGACGAAACCAGCAGAGACCGGCCGCAACTACCTCCACAAGGAGTGCACGTGATTGAGATGCAGCGTGAGCTGAGCACGGATTCCGCACCGGATGCCGTCTTTGCCTACTTGGCCGATTTCACCACGACCGAGCAATGGGATCCCGGTACGGTCCGGACGGTACGCATAGATGGTGACGGTGGAGTGGGAACCCGATATGCCAACACATCGCGGTTCGCGGGCCGCACCAGCGACCTTGTCTACGAAGTCGTCGACCTGATACCCGGCAAGGCGATAGAGCTCCGCGGCCAGAACGCCTCGCTCATCGCCCATGACCACATCTCCGTCACGGCGTACCCGCCGGGTTGCCTGGTCACCTACCGGGTCCGGTTCGCCTTCCAGGGCTGGCTGCGATGGGCCGAACCGCTGCTGCGGCCCGTGGTCGCAGACCTACTCGACAAGGGTGCGCGAGGACTTTGTCGGGAGCTGGCCCGAATCTGAAACTGTTGTCCTGCTTGGCGTATCAGCCTCGGTTGAGCCACCAGATGTGGGTGGACAGCATAGTGGCGAACGCGCACCAGACGGGATAGGGCGTCAGAGCCGCTGCGCGCTGCGGTCCGACCGCGACCGCGCGGCGAGTCAGGTCGGCGCTGCTGACGGTGAGTGCTCCAGCGGTAAGCGCGGCCAGGCCGAGACGGTGGCGGTTGAAGAATACCCATGACCAGCTTGCGTTGAGCCCAAGATTGATCGCGAGTGCGGCGCAGAATCGTCGAGCCGCATCATCGCGGCGATCCTCGGACAGGCGGTCAATGGTGTCGGCCGCTACAAGTGCGATGTCGCCGTAGAGGGCCGGCCAGACGATCGGAAACACCTGCCGCGGCGGCTGGTAACTCGGTTTGCGCAGTTGGGCGTACCACGGCGAGTCGACGCTTCTCCCGGTTGCCGCACCTCCGACGATAGCGGTGGTCACCACTGCGGCCGCAGTTGCACCAAGAGTCTTGAAACGCATTGTCATTCGCTCCTCTGAGTCGAGAGTTGACGTTCGGATGGGGTTGCATGTGACGCTAGTGATCTTCGAGGAAGATCGCGATCTCGTTGCGACGCCGGAATGGCAGTGTCCAAGGCGGGTCGTAGAACCATGCCGTAGCTTCGCCGGTGGCCTCAAAACCGTAGGCGCACAATATTTCGCGCAGTCGAACAGTGTGGGAAGCCACGCTGCCGGGGCCGCGGTCGCCGCTGAACCGAAGTACCGCGACCGTTTCTGGAGCAACCGCGACCAGCCCAACGCGCTCGTCATCGGGGATCGGCAGCGTCTCCAAGGTCCACCCGGTCGGCATGTAGAACCGAATGATCCAGCCCACACCCGCGTTGACCTGGGCCACCGGCGCTGTCATATCGATCTTTTGGCTCCTGACGGCGGTCGTCTGTTGACTCACCGGCGCGGTCATGATGATTCTGTCGCATCGGTGGTTGGCCCCGAAGATGTAGCCGGCGAGTCGTCGAAAGCCGGCAGAGCGGGCGGCTTCCTCATCGGCCACAACGTGGGTCTGGGCTGCGACGCGCGGACCGTAGTGGCGAATCTCGGCACCGTCAGCCAAAGGCTGCACACTGTACAAGGGCTCCTCGACGCCGATACGAAACCCGACCGTCGACAACGCGGTCCCTAGGAACCGACTCGTATTGGTTCGCACCTGACTCAACACGGCAATGTCCTTCCACTCTCGTCGCCGGATTTGTTCATTGGTAGTTCGAAGCACGTGACGTGTCGGATGGTTCACTGATCCGATTTGACGCGATTCTTCCCCGGGTGTGGCCCATCCAACGACCCGACGGCATCGAATACCGGCTGTACGACTTGTACGACGAAGCTAGTGGAGGCACCACGCCGCCACGAATAGGGAGGAACCGCTATGAACATCGCCACACGGGCCGCCACGTCAGCTGCTGCTGTCGGCATCGCGGCGTCAGGGATGCTGTCGTTCGCTGTAGGCACCGCGGCCGCCGATCCGGTCGGTCCGGGTTGCGCCGACTACGCCAGCCAGGTGCCTGTCGGACCCGGTTCGGTCAAGGGCATGTCTGCCGAACCTGTGTCCGCCGCCGCAGCGAACAATCCGCTGCTCACCACGCTGTCGGCGGCGTTGTCGGGCGGGCTGAATCCGGATGTCAATCTGGTCGACACCCTCAACGGCGGCGAGTTCACCGTGTTCGCGCCGACCGACAACGCATTCGCCAAGCTTCCATCCGCCACGGTCGATTCCCTCAAGACCGATTCGGCTACGTTGACAAAAATCTTGACTTACCACGTGGTCCCGAATCGAGCGGGTCCCGCCGGGGTGGTTGGCACCCACAAGACCGCGCAGGGCGCCACCGTTTCGGTTACCGGCACACCGGAGGCCTTGAAGGTCAACAACGCATCGGTGATCTGCGGAGGAGCCGACACTGCGAACGCGACTGTGTACATGATCGACACAGTTCTCATGCCACCCGCCGGCTGACGTAGCGGGACTCAGAGGAGCTGACTGCGGCCGCGGAGGGGCCGGTTGTTGCGGCAGCGGTTAACGGTGCAGAACGCGGTACATCGCCACGAGCAGGCCAACGATCACCGCCAGGTAGGCGAACCTCAACGCGATGAACGCGACAGCGAAGTCGCTGGAGTGCAAAGTCCAGGCGCCCATGTGTCCAATCTAGCGGCAATTTCGTTCACACCACTGCGGCCGCGGCGGTACGGGGACCTAGTGACTGCGTCGGTGCGCCGAGTACCACTGCGGTGGCTCCAGCGACCGGGATCTTCTCGCCTGGCTCTCCCGTCACCCCAGTGTTGCTTCCGGTGAAGGCGTCGGTGATCCAGCCGGCCGCGATCACTCGAACGGCGGCCACATTCTGCGATAGGGGGAAGCCGCAGGCCAGCTGCGCCAGCAGGCCCGAACTGGCGCCTTCGGCATCAACGTGGGTGCCGCCGATAAGCTTCACCCCGACGAACATCCCAGGGCGCGCATTGACAAGCGCATCGGTGCCTGATCCGAACGCGTTGCAGACCCAACACTCGGCGGCGATCTGATAGATCGGACGCGTGTTGGCGCCGGTCAGCTTGCCTGCGGCAGCTGTGATGGCCCCTTCATTGTCCACGCCATCGAACATCACCACCGCTCGAAGATCGCTGATTGCGCCATTCTCGGTGGTGTAACCGGCAACTGCTGCGGCCATGTTTCCGCCGGCCGAATGGCCTGCCACGACGAACGCTGCCGGCAACGTGACGGGTCTGCCCGCTGCAGCACTGGCGCTGGCCGTCAAAGCGGCTCTGTCGCCGGCGAACAACGACGCCGTCGCGCGGTGTATTTCATCGCCGTTGATCCAACAGCCGTCGGTAACGAAAGGATTCGACGTCACGGTCGGTGCCACGACGATGCTGTTGGTCCGCTCGGCGAGTTGCACGGCAAGCGCTAAAACGTTGCTCTTGGACCGAAAGAAGCCGTGCTGCAAATAGATTAGGCCGGCAGGCTCTTGCTCTTGGTTCGGGAAGTACCAGTCTGCATCCAGCGTCTGTCCACACCCGCATGGCACCTCGAGGCGATCCGCGAGCGTTTCGAACCACTGGTCTCATACCTGTTGATACCGGCGTTCTTCATCTATTCGGGCCTGAATACTCAGCTCACCTTGATACTTGACGCTTCCACCCTTCTCATGGCGAGCATCGTGCTCGTCGTGTCCTTCGCCGCGAAGTTCGGTGCGGTCGGACTGGCAGCGCGTTGGCAGGGCATGAGTTGGTACGAGGCGGGTTCGATGGGAGCACTCGCCAACGCGCGTGGCCTGATGGAACTCATCCTGCTCAACATCGGATTCGAGGGGGGACTCATCTCCGGCAAGCTGTACACCATCCTGGCGCTGATGACGATCCTCACCACTTTTGTCGCCACACCGCTGCAGCGGCTGTTCGAACGCCGCCTGGCGAAGTCCGGATCGAAGTTCGGCCCCGATGGAGAGGAGCCTCATGATGAGGTGCAAACGTGGTTCGCATCTAGCCCATAGCCTCCGGCAGATTGCGTGGCCCCTTCCCGTGGTGCTGGCTACGCTCGCCCTGCGGCGTCGACTCAAGCACTTCGCTGACCTACTGGTGCCGCCCGAAATCGCGATGCTGGATCTGGGCGAGGGCACCGCCGGCGTCCAGATTGCCGCGACAATGGCCGAACTCGGGATCGCCGACTTGCTCGCCGGTGGGCCGATGACTGCGCCGCAGGTCGCTGCCCAGATCGGCTCCGATCCACTGTCGACACATCGCCTTCTGCGCGGGGCTGTCAGTTGCGGCCTCTGCAAAATGGACCAACGAACCGGAGCGGTGCAGCTGGCCCGCACCGGGACGGTCTTGCGCAACGACCATCCCGCATCGCTGCGGGCCTGGGCGCGCTATAAGGGGTTGCGGTCGACGGTCGACTGCACACGCTGACCCAAAGGGACGGCGGCCGACTGCGCTCGGTTCTCGAATTGCAGGCCCTGCTCACCGGCGTCGGCCTGCGGCCCACCGGCCGCATGTTCTCGGTCGTGCCGCACGACCTCGTCGAGGCGGAGAAGACCTGACTGAAACAGTAGTGACGGCGGCCGTCATGACAGGTCGATAGCGCTTGCACAGTACTGCCACACGTGTCCGACTTCGGCTTCGGTGTAGTGGGTCGTAGGCAGGTAGTGCGTGGGTCGGATGCGGCGGTCATGCCAGAAATGCCCCGATGCTGGCGTCGGAGTCGTCGCAGTAAGCCATACTGCGGTGTCGGCGGCCTGCTCGGGGGTCCGCAGGATTGGACGGGTCAGGCGGCGAAACCCGGGTAGTGCCTGCGCGATTCCCGGGGTGTCGGCCCAGCCGGGGTGCATCGCGGCCACCGTTACCGACTGCCTGGCCCAGCGCTGAGCCAACAGCGGTGTCAGGGCCACCTGGATACGTTTGCTGCGGGCGTAGGCGGTGGCGCCACGGTAGGGCTCGGTGCGGTATTCGATGTCATCGGAGTCCAGCGGCTGGGTGTACATGCCACCCGAGGACATCAGCACTATCCGCGGATCGGGGGAGGCGGCCAGCAACGGCAGCAGCAGTTCGGTCAGCAGCAGTGGGCAGAGCACATGGGTGGCAAGGCAAAGTTCGTGTCCGTCAGCGGTTTCGGCCCGCTGCGCCGGCAGCACTCCGGCATTGTGGATCACGGCGTCCAGCCGGGTTCGCCGTTGGCTCAGATCAGCGGCGAATGACCGGACGCCGGCCAGGCTTGACACATCGCACCGCTCCACGTGCAGGTTTGCCTCGGCATTGGCGGCGTGCACGTCGCGGCGAGCCGACTCCCCACGCGCGGTATCGCGGACTGTCATCAGCACGGTCGCGCCCAGGGCCGCGACGGCTGCGGTGATCGCCTTACCGATTCCTGAGTTCGCACCGGTGACCAGAACCGTGGCACCGGTCAGGGCGCCGTGGGCAGGATCGCCGGCCGGCCAGATGTACTGCCGCAAGCCAAAACCCAGCCGTGAGTATCCCGGCGCGATCGTCCGGTCGAGCAGGCCGTCGAGTAGGGAGGTCGCGCTCATCGGGTCATCACCGCAACAGCGGTAGACGAGTAGGTGTCATGTAACAACTCCTGTCGGCATCAAGGTGTTCGACAGTGGTTCGTGGCGACCGGCGTGCCGGATTGGTCCCCGCGGCGATCAACGCGATCAGGTCAGCGGGATGCTGACGACCGGGTTTCCGGTCGGTTGGGTTGATCCGCTTCCGGGTTCGACGGTGACGGTGACGGTGGTGGCCGAATCCAATGCCGGGATCACCGTCCCACCGGGGGGTGGCATCGTGTCGGCGCTCATGGTGCCTGCCGACCTTGCCGGTCCGGCCGTGGAGAAAAACCACATCTGATAGACGTGTCCTTGCGGGGGCGGGGGCACGTCCGACATGGCCACCACCACGGCGTTGGCTTGAGCCGAGGCGCTCAGTGTGATGGTGCCGCCCGCCACCTCGGTAGTCGTCGTGCGGGTGTCGGGGCTGTCGAGCACTTGCGCCACGGACGGCACGGCCGGGGGGCGGTCAAACGATCGCACCACTACGACACTCGCCACACCGATCACGACAGCAGCGGCCGCTGCCAGCGCCGCTCGGGAAATGCGTTGGCGACGTCGGGCACGGTGGTGCGCCAGATCATCAGACGCCACCGGCTCGGGTTGTGCCTGGATCGCGTTCAGCAGAAACTCACGTACCCGGGAGGGCGGAACGAGGGTGTCACCCGCGGTGACCAACGCCATCGTCTCCTGCGTGTCGGTGACGATCCGGGCGAACACATCTGCGGTGGATGCAGCGGCGGTCCGCAGCCGCTCACCGATATCGTCGCGCTCGACCTCGGACACGGCGCCGAGCGCATATGGGTAGGCGAGGTCGAGCAGTTCTCGCTCGTCGTCTGTGTGATTGTCAGGCATCGGTATTCACCCCCAGACAGTTCTTCAGGCGGATCAGACCGTCACGGATGCGGGATTTGATTGTCGGTAGTGCGGCGTTGAGGAGTTCGGCGACCTCGCGGTAGGTGTGACCGCGGTAGTAGGCCATTCCGATCGCTTCGCGCTGGGCGGCTGTCAGGGTGTCGAGACAATCGGCGACCTGCTGTTCGTCAAGCCTCTGGCTGACCGCGTCGGCGACGACATCGTGCTCACGGCCGAGATGGGCGGCACCGTACTCG
>NZ_JBSFPX010000024.1:0-53416 GCF_053588415.1 Mycobacterium sp. NPDC003449 | reverse complement strand
ATCCGGGGTTTTGGTGCAGTTTTGCGTCTGCTCGGCGGGCGAGGTCAGCCGGGACCCAACGTGGCCTCACCGGTCTGCGGGTGGAGATACCAGCCGCCCGCGGCCCGGGTGCCACCGTCGACGTGGAGGGTCTGCCCGGTGATGTAGCCGGACATACCCGACGCGAGAAACACCGCTGCCGAGGCGATCTCGTCGACGTGGCCCGCGCGGCCCAGCGGGATCGAGGCGCCGACCCCGGGTGGCGGGCCGGCCGGCGACATCGCCAGCAGCCCTTCGGTCACGGTGAGGTCGGGCGCCAGCGCATTGACCCTGATCCGGTGCGGAGCCAGCTCGAACGCCGCGGTCTGGGTGTAGTTGATGACGCCGGCCTTGGCCGCCGCGTAGGCCGCATAGCCGGGGGCGGCCCGGACTCCCTCGATCGAGGTGAGATTGATGATGCTGCCCGGCTTTTCGGTATCGACCAGCCTGCGGGACACCCGTTGGGTGCACAGCAGGACGTGGCGTAGGTTGCTCCGGTAGAGCGCGTCCCAGCCGTTTTCGGAGGTCTCCAACAGCGGGGAGGAGAATGTCCCGCCCGCATTGTTGACCAGGATGGTGACCGGCCCCAGTTCGGCCTCGGTCCGCGCCAGCGCGGCGTCCACCTGTTCGGCGTCGCGGACGTCGGTGACGATACCGAGTGCGCCGATGACTTCCGCTGCTGCCGAGCAACTCTCGGGGTCACGTTCCCATATCGCCACCGAGGCGCCGAACGCGGCGAGCCCCTCCGCGATTCCCCGGCCGATGCCGGCACCGCCGCCGGTCACGACGGCGACGTCGCCGGTGAGCAGGATGTCAGAGGGACCGATAGCCACGGTCACCCATTCTCCGCCGAGCAGACGCGTACGTACCCGGGAATGCGCATTCCCGGGTACATGCGGGCGGTCCGGAAATCGCGGATCTCCCAACCGCGTTCCCTGGCCACATCCCGCAGTGCCGCATCGGGATTGATCGCGACCGCGGTGCCGACCAGCGACAGCATCGGGACATCGTTGAAGCTGTCCGAATACGCGGTGCACCGGCGCAGGTTGAGGCCCTGCCGGATGGCCAGCGACCGCACCGCGTGGGCCTTGCCGGTGCCGTGCAGGATGTCGCCGACCAGCCTGCCGGTGAACACCCCGTCGATGGACTCGGCGACCGTGCCGAGCGCCCCGGTCAGCCCGAGCCGCTTGGCGATGGTGGCGGCCAGCTCGTAGGGCGTCGCGGTGACCAGCCAGACCTGCTGGCCCGCGTCGAGGTGCATCTGGGCCAGCGCGCGGGTGCCGGACCAGATCTTGTCGGCGATGATCTCGTCGTAGATCTCCTCGCCGAGCTCGGCGAGCTCGGCCGTCGAGCGCCCCTCGATGAACGCCAGCGCCTTGCGTCGCCCGGCCGCCACATCGTCGCTGTTCTCCTTGCCGGTGAACTGGAACTTGGCCTGCGCGTAGGCGATGCCGAGGATGTCGGAATAGGTGAAGTATTTGCGGGCGGCCAGGCCGCGGGCGAAGTGCACCAGCGACGAGCCGTGCACCAGGGTGTTGTCGACGTCGAAGAACGCCGCCGCGGTCAGGTCGGGCGGGGGCGCCTGCGCGGGCCCGGCCGGGTCGTCGCCGCTCTCGGCGCCGAGCTCGGTGACCGCCAGTTCGGCGCTGGCCTGGCCGCCGAGCTCCTGATCGAGCGCGTCGGCACTACCGGATTCGGACACCAATTCACCCTAAGTCACCCGATGGGGATACTGGCGTCGTGGCGCTCCAAGGACAGCCGGATCGGCCCGGCAGGCACACCGTGACGTTGTTGACCCGCGCGGGCTGCCAGCTGTGCGCCAGGGCGGGCCTGCAGTTGGCCGGGCTCCGCGATGAGCTGGGCTTCGAGTTGGTGACCACCGATGTGGACGAGGCGGCCGGGGCCGGGGACCCGACGCTGCGGGCCCGGTTCGGTGACCTGCTGCCGGTGGTGTTGCTCGACGGCGTACAGCACAGCTACTGGGAGGTCGACGAACCCCAGCTACGGGCCGATCTCGCCGAGCAGGCCGGTTGACCACGTGAAATTTGGTGGCCGGGCGGGAAACGATTACCTTTGGTGACGTGGTGATGAAGCCGTGAGCGTATTGCTGTTCGGAGTTTCGCATCGCAGTGCGCCGGTGTCTGTGCTCGAGCAGCTCAGCACCGATGAGGCCGAGCAGGCCAAGATCGTCGACCAGGTGTTACAGACCTCGCTAGTGACCGAGGCGATGGTGCTGTCCACCTGCAACCGCGTCGAGGTGTACGCCGTGGTCGAGGCGTTCCACGGGGGCCTGTCGGTGATCGGTTCGGTGCTCGCCGAGCACTCCGGCATGTCGCTCAACGACCTCACCAAGTACGCCTACGTCCGCTACGCCGAGGCCGCCGTCGAGCACCTGTTCGCGGTGACCAGCGGCCTGGATTCGGCGGTCATCGGCGAAGCCCAGGTGCTGGGGCAGGTGCGCCGCGCCTACGCCTCGGCCGAGGCCAACCACACCGTCGGGCGGACCCTGCACGAGCTGGCGCAGCGCGCGCTGTCGGTCGGTAAACGGGTGCACTCCGAGACCGGGATCGATGCCGCGGGCGCCTCGGTGGTGTCGGTGGCGCTGGGCATGGCCGGAACCAAACTCCCCGGCGGGCTGGCCGGCCGGACCGCGGCCGTGGTCGGGGCCGGTGCGATGGGTGCGCTGGCCGGCGCACACCTGGTTCGGGCCGGCGTCGAACGCGTGCATGTCGTCAACCGCTCGCTGCCGCGGGCCCGCAGGCTCGCCCACAATCTGACCGAACAGGGCGTCGTCGCCGATGCGGTGCCGCTGGACCAGCTGCCCGACGCCCTGGTCGACGCCGACATCATGATCAGCAGCACCGGCGCGGTGCGGCCGGTGGTGTCGTTGGCCGATGTGCACCACGCGCTGGCTCAGCGCAACGCCTCGGGCCCCGAGAACCAGCTGGTGATCTGCGACCTCGGGATGCCGCGCGACGTCGATCCCGCGGTGGCCGGGCTGCCCGGGGTCTGGGTCGTTGACATGGACCGCATCCAGCGCGAACCCTCGGCGCGGGCCGCGGCCACCGACGCCGCGGCGGCCCGCAATATCGTTGCCACCGAGGTGGCCAACTACCTGGCCGGGCAGCGGATGGCCGAGGTCACCCCGACCGTCACCGCACTGCGGCAACGGGCCGCCGATGTGGTGGAGGCCGAGCTGCTGCGCCTCGACAACCGGCTGCCGGGACTGGACTCGGCGCACCGCGACGAGGTCGCCAAGACCGTGCGCCGGGTGGTCGACAAGCTGTTGCACGCCCCGACCGTGCGGGTCAAGCAATTGGCGGGTGCCCCCGGCGGGGACAGCTACGCCGAGGCGCTGCGCGAGCTGTTCGAACTCGACCCGCAGGCCGTAGAGGCGGTCGCGGCCAGTGAATTGCCTTTTATGACAACAGATCTCGATAAGACTGAGTAGAGCTTGGTACATTCCTCGAAGGACCGAGATACCGTGACCCGGATCGGCACCCGGGGTAGCCTGCTGGCTACCACACAGGCCGGGACCATCAGGGACGCACTGACCGCTGCCGGGCATCCGTGCGAGCTGGTGATCATCTCCACCGAGGGCGACCGGTCGGCGAAGCCGGTCGCCGAGATCGGTGTCGGGGTGTTCACCGCGGCCCTGCGCGAAGCCATCGACGACGGCCGGGTGGACCTGGCCGTTCACTCCTACAAAGATTTGCCGACCGCGGTCGACGACCGGTTCGTCATACCCGCCATACCCCGCCGCGAGGACCCGCGCGATGCCCTGGTGACCCGCGACGGTCTGGTGCTCGGAGAGTTGCCGGTGGGCTCGGTGATTGGCACGTCGAGCCCGCGGCGGGCGGCACAGCTTAGAGCACTGGGTCTCGGTTTGGAAATCCGCCCCCTAAGAGGCAACCTAGATACCAGGTTGAGCAAGGTCACGAGCGGTGATCTCGACGGCATCGTGGTCGCCCGGGCGGGTCTGGTCCGCATCGGACGTCAGGATGTCGTCACCGAGACGCTCGAGCCGGTGCAGATGTTGCCAGCGCCGGCTCAGGGTGCGCTCGCGGTGGAATGCCGCGCGGGCGACACCGAGCTGATCGGGGTGCTGTCGGAGTTGGACGACGCCGACACGCGAGCCGCGGTCACCGCAGAACGGGTCCTGCTCGCCGAACTGGAGGCGGGCTGTTCCGCACCGGTGGGCGCGATCGCCGAGGTGGTCGAGTCGATCGATGAGGACGGCAATGTCTTCGAAGAGCTGTCGTTGCGCGGCTGCGCGGCGACGCTGGACGGATCCGACGTGATCCGTGCATCCGGCATCGGAACTCCGGATCGGGCCGCTGACCTCGGCGTCTCGGTGGCTGCGGAGCTTTTCGAACTGGGGGCACGCGAGCTGTTGGAAGAGCGCGGGAGTGAGAGATGACCATGCGAGGCCGCAAGGCGAAGCCAGGCCGCATCACATTCGTCGGTTCGGGCCCGGGTGATCCCGGCCTGCTGACGGCGCGGGCGCAGTCCGTGCTGGCGCACGCCGAGTTGGTGTTCACCGATCCCGACGTTCCGGAGGCGGTGCTGGCCCTCGTCGGCACCGAGCTGCCACCGGCATCCGGCCCGGCCCCGGCCGAACCGGCCAAGGCCGGCGATGCCCCCGCGGCCGAGGCCGACAAGCAGGCCGCGGTCATCCCGGGCGGCGCCGAGGTCCGCCCCGCGCTGGGCGATCCGGCCGAGGTGGCCAAGACGCTGGCCGCCGAGGCCCGGCACGGCTACGACGTGGTGCGCCTGGTGTCAGGGGATCCGCTGTCGGTCGACGCGGTGATCACCGAGATCGGCGCCCTGGCCAGGACCCAGCTGCACTTCGAGATCGTCCCCGGCCTGCCCGACACCACCGCGGTGCCCACCTACGCGGGTCTGCCGCTGGGCTCCGCGCACACCGTCGCCGATGTCCGCGGCGACGTCGACTGGGCGGCGCTGGCCGCCGCGCCGGGGCCGCTGATCCTGCACGCGACCGCATCACACCTGCCCGATGCGGCCCGCACCCTGATCGAGTTCGGCCTCTCGGATTCGACGCCCGCGGTGGTGACCGCGAACGGCACCACCTGCCAGCAGCGTTCGGTCGAGACCACGCTGGCCGGGCTGATCGACAAGGCCACCTTGGCCGCCGCCGAGCAGACCGGGGTCCCGGCGGGCCTGCTGACCTCGCCGCTGGTCGTGACCATCGGCAAGACCGTCGTCAACCGCGCCAAGCTGAACTGGTGGGAGAGCCGCGCGCTCTACGGCTGGACCGTGCTGGTGCCGCGCACCAAGGATCAGGCCGGCGAGATGAGTGATCGCCTGGTCGGCCACGGCGCCCTGCCGATCGAGGTGCCGACCATCGCGGTCGAGCCGCCCCGCAGCCCGGCCCAGATGGAGCGGGCGGTCAAGGGTCTGGTCGACGGCCGGTTCCAGTGGGTGGTGTTCACCTCCACCAATGCGGTGCGTGCGGTGTGGGAGAAGTTCAACGAGTTCGGGTTGGACGCCCGCGCGTTCTCCGGTGTGAAGATCGCCTGCGTCGGGCAGGCCACCGCCGACAAGGTGCGTGCCTTCGGGATCAACCCCGAGCTGGTGCCCGCGGGTGAGCAGTCCTCACTCGGCCTGCTCGACGAATTCCCGCCCTACGACGAGGTTTTCGACCCGGTCAACCGGGTGCTGCTGCCGCGCGCCGATATCGCCACCGAGACGCTGGCCGAGGGGCTGCGCGAACGCGGTTGGGAGATCGAGGACGTCACCGCCTACCGCACGGTGCGTGCCGCACCGCCACCGGCCCAGACCCGCGAGATGATCAAGACGGGTGGATTCGACGCGGTCTGCTTCACCTCCAGCTCCACGGTGCGCAACCTGGTGGGCATCGCGGGTAAGCCGCACGCCCGCACCATCGTTGCCTGCATCGGTCCGAAAACCGCTGAGACCGCAGCGGAATTCGGCCTGCGGGTGGATGTGCAGCCCGAGACCGCCGCGGTCGGTCCGCTGGTCGAGGCGCTCGCCGAGCACGCCGCCCGGCTGCGTGCCGAGGGTGCGCTGCCGCCGCCGCGCAAGAAGAGCCGTAGGCGGTAGGGCGCACAACGACGAGCGGAGGCATTGCAGTGGCGTTCCCGAGGCATCGACCGCGCCGGTTGCGCACCACCCCGGCCATGCGCCGCCTGGTGGCGCAGACCTCCTTGGAGCCAAGGCATCTGGTGCTGCCGATGTTCGTGGCGGACGGTGTCGACGAACCGCGCCCGATCGCATCCATGCCGGGGGTGGTGCAGCACTCCCGGGAGTCGTTGCGCCGGGCCGCGGCCGAAGCCGTTGCGGCCGGAGTCGGTGGCCTGATGTTGTTCGGGGTGCCCCGCGAAGAGGCCAAGGATGCGACCGGGTCGGCCGGGGTCGACGCCGACGGCATCCTGAACGTGGCGCTGCGCGATCTGGCCAAGGATGTCGGCGACGCCACCGTGCTGATGGCCGACACCTGCCTTGACGAGTTCACCGATCACGGGCACTGCGGGGTGCTGGACTCCTTCGGCCGGGTCGACAACGACGCCACCAACGCGCGTTATGTCGAACTCGCTGTCGCCCAAGCGGATTCGGGTACCCACGTGGTGGGGCCCAGCGGGATGATGGACGGGCAGGTGGCCGCCATCCGGGACGGGCTGGACGCCGCAGGGCACACCGACGTCGCGATCCTGGCCTATGCGGCCAAGTTCGCCTCGGCCTTCTACGGTCCGTTCCGGGAGGCGGTGTCCTCCAGCCTGGTGGGCGATCGTCGCACCTACCAACAGGATTCGGGCAATATCCGGGAGGCCGTGCACGAGGTCGAGCTCGACCTCGCCGAGGGCGCCGACATGGTGATGGTCAAACCGGCGATGAGCTACCTCGACGTGGTGGCCGCCGCCGCCGACATCTCGCCGGTACCGGTCGCGGCGTACCAGATCTCGGGCGAGTACTCGATGATCAGCGCGGCCGCCGCCAACGGCTGGATCGACCTGCGGGCCGCCGCCCTGGAATCGCTGATCGGGATCCGCCGGGCCGGGGCCGATATCGTGCTGACCTACTGGGCGGCGCAGGTCGCCGACTGGCTGGCGTGACCGGACAGGTGACCGGACGCGAACCGGCGCCCGACGGGCGTGCCGACACCGATATCCGCCCCGAGGACGTCGACACCGGCTTCTGGTTGTGGGTCGGCGCGCTGCCGCTGATGGTGATCGGTTTTCTGCTCGACGTCCTCACCGGGCCCGCGGGCGACCAGCGGATGATGGTGATCGCCTTCGCGGTGGTGTCCATGGTGGTGCTGTCCTCGATCGTGGTGACGTTCCTGATCCTGATGCGCCAGGGCTACCGCTGGGCGCGCACGCTGCTGACCAGCGGCGGCCTGGTGTCGGTGGTGCACGCGGTGAGCAGCCTGCTCAGCGGGGAGCGGTCGTCGGCGATCGCGGTCGGCTACGCCGTCACCGCGATCGTGGGATCGGTGCTGATCCTCGGCGGCGTCTATCTGGTGCACCGCAAGGACGCGAACGGGTTCTTCACCCGCTGATTCGCTACGCTTCGGTCACAATGTCACCGCCGCCACCGCCGTCTTCGCCGCAGTCCGCGTCGCCCCCGCCGGAAACCCCGCAACCGTCGCGCCAGCCGCTCGCCGCGACGGTCGGGTTCTGCTTCTGGCTGGTCGCCGCGGTCCTGCTGATCGTCGGCGGCATGATCGCCGCCTCGGCATCGCTGCCCGGCCTGGACACCGCCGTGTTCCGCGGGACCGGTGTGCTGACCGCGGTGGCCGGCGTCGCGATGGCGTTCCTGGCCGGCCGCAGCCGCTCGGGTGACCCCAGGTTCCGCCGGGCCGCGATCGCGCTGTCGCTGGCGATCGTGGTGGTGGCGGCGGTGACCGCCAAGCTCGGGGTGGTGCACATCCTGACCGTGCTCGGCATCATCCTGCTGATCATCGGCACCATCCTGAACGCATTGCCGAGGCCGAGGAGCGAGGTTGACTGATCCGGAGAAGGACGCCACGGCGGCGCGCGACGACGAGGCGGCCGAGGTGCTGTTCTACGAGCAGGGCGCCAGCTGGGCCTGGTTGCTGGCCGGGCCGTTCGCCGGCATCGGGATGGCGATCCTGCAGATGACCGGCGGCTACGGCCGCGATCTCTGGATCCCGCTGGTGTTCCTGGTGCTGGTGTCGGGTTTCATCGCCATCCAGATCAAGGCGGCCCGGATCCACACCTCGGTGCGCTTGACCGCGACGACCCTGCGACAGGGCGAGGAGCGCATCGCGGTCGACGAGATCGTCCGGATCTATCCCGAGGCCACCGGTTCGGAATCGCCGAAATGGCAGTCCTCGCGGGCGCTCGGCGAGCTGACCGGCGTGCCGCGCGGGCGCACCGGCATCGGCCTCAAGCTCAGCGGCGACCGGTCGGCGCAGGCGTGGGCGCGCAGGCACCGGCGACTGCGGGACGCGCTGGGCGCCCTGGTCGAGGAGCCCACCGCGTGAACGGGCGTGGACTCCTCGACATCGCGGCGGGCGTCGTCGCCGCCGTCGGATGCCTGCTGTCCTGGCTCGCGGCCAGTTCGACCATCGATGTCGCCCCGGTGCTCCCCGGAGAGCCCGCCACCACCTCGGTGGTCTACTCGGGGCCGCTGCTCGCGCTGGCGTTCGTGCTGGCCACGGCCGCCGGGGTGCTGCTGGTGCTGGGGATCGCCCGGCTGCGACGCTGACGATGCAGCCGGTTGCCCACGGGGAGTCCGGTGCCCCGGTGTTCCGCAGTGCCGACGGCTCGCGCTACACTAAGGTGGTCGGCCCGGCCGGCGTGGCCGACCTCGCCGCGGAGCGGGACCGGGTGTCCTGGTCGCACGGGTACGGCCTGCCCGCGCCCGCGGTGCTCGACTGGGGCCCGACCGCCGATGCCGGCGCCTACCTGGTCACCAGCGCCGTCGACGGGGTTCCGGCCGATCAGCTGACCGAATCGGCGCTGCGGGCCGCATGGCCTTCCATCGTGACCGCGGTGCGCGCCCTGCACGGCATCGCGGTCGCCGACTGTCCGTTCCGCCGCGACCTGGACCTCATGCTGGACCGGGCCCGCACGGTCGTGGCGGCGGGCGCGTTGCGGCGCGACTTCCTGCGCGACGAGGACCGCGGCATCCCGGCGGCCGTGCTGCTGGCCCGGGTCGAGCGCGAGGCCCAGGCACGCCGCGGGCAGGAGGCCCGCGACCGGGTGGTGTGCCACGGCGACCTGTGCCTACCCAACCTCCTCGTCGACCAGGACCGGCCGGCCTTCACCGGGTTCGTCGACCTGGGCCGGCTTGGGGTCGCGGACTGGCACGCCGATCTGGCGCTGCTGCTGGCCAACACCGCCGACACCGTCCCCGGGTTCGCCGCCGAGGCCGAGGCCGGTCTTGCGGCGGGCTATCCGGCGCCGGTGGACCCCGAGCGGGTGCGGTTCTACCTCGGGCTCGATCCGCTGACCTGGGGGTGACGCCTGCCGGTCAGCGGCTGAGGTTCTCGTCGCTGGGCGGCACCCTCTCGACCGGGGGCCGGCCCACGGTCACCCGGACCTCGGGTGTCTCGGCGGCCGGTTCGGGCACGTCGTATCCGGAGAACAGGGACCGGGCCGCCGGCCGGACCGGGCCCGCAGGGCCGGGCCCGAGTCCGGCATAGGCCGATCCGGGGCGAGGCGCCGCGGGCTCGTCGGGGGAGGCGTCCTCGGCTGGCCCGGGTTCGCGGGTCGGCGCTCGCGTGGGTGCCGGGTCGGGTTGGGCGGCCCCCGGCCGGCCCACCGCCTCCTCGAGGCAGCGGCGCCATACCTGCAGCTGGTCGAGCAGTTGCCGGGTGTAGTCGGCCGGCGCGACCGGCAGGGCCGGCGGGGCCGGCGGCAGGGCCCCGCCCATGGCCTGCTCCAGGTACTGCCGCCAGGCCGCCAGGTAGCCGAACAGCTGCCGGCCGGGATCGTCGGACGGAGTCGTCATCGATAGTCCTCCCGGGACGAAGGGCAGGGTGGATGCGCCGCCGGCGACGGCGTCCAGCGGGTCGAGCGGGTGCGGCAGCGACTCCAGCGAGTAGCGCGAGTCGAGGCTGCGCAGCGGGCGGGTGTCGGCGGGTTCGCGGTTCTCCAGATCGAACACGTAGCAGTAATCGCCGGCCGGTGAGGGCATCCGGACCGGGCTGGACAGCCCCTGATCCAGGAAACCGTAGGGGAACCGCCAGTCCAGGGTGGTCTTCTCCCTGCGGTCGGCACCGCCCGATTCCACCCAGATGTAGTGGTCCAGGATCGCGTTGACGGCGTGGCGGGCCGATTCGCAGGCCGCCTCCATCGACGTCATCCGGGTGAACGTCTTGGTCCAGGTGCCCGCGAACACCACCGAGTTGTGGTGCACCTGATAGCCGCCGTGGCGGGCCTGCCAGACGTCGCGCTGCTCCAGATCCTCCAGCCACGCGTCCTCGGACGGCCTGGTGGTCCACGACGTCCCGTGCGGATTCCACGGGTCGGCGCCCGGCCGGTTCGGCCAGTCCCCGACGATCGGGACCAGGTAGGGGGTCTCGTTGCGGACCGCGCGGCCGAACCCCTGGCCCGGCCCACCCGACATCACCAGGCCGCGGTCCAGCGCATACCAGGCCGGCCACGGGATGAGCGCCTCGGCGACGTTGTCGACATCGCTGGTCAGCGCCGAAACGATCTGCCGCCACACCTCGGTGGCGATCTCGTCGGCCGTGCAGTCCCTGGCCGCCTTGCCCCGTCCGGACTCGTCGACCAGGTGCCGGGACGCGGTGTTGAAATCGCCGATGTCGACCGACAGCACCGATACGTGACCGTCCCTGGACAGGTTCGGCCGCCGCTCCCACAGCCCGTGCTGGTTGATCGAGGACAGCGCCCACTCGGTGCCCGAGTAGTACATGTGGCCGCGCAACAACTGGAACTCGGTGTCGAAGTAGTACTGGATACCGCCCAGCGTCTGGAACCGGTCCCACGGCACCAGGCCCATCTCGTCCATGGCGTAGGGGTCGCGCCGGCCCGGGTCACGGTCGTGCGTCGGCTGCAGCGGGCCGTCCGGTGGCGGAGCCGATGTGGTGAAACCGTCGAGCCCGGCGACGGTGCCGCCGGTGCCCGCGGCCCGCAACGCCCCGGTGAGTTGTTCGGCGGCCGGGGCGTCGACGGCGACCACGGTGTAGTCGGTGGCCACCCGGGTGCCGTCGCTCAACGCGACCTGGACGCGGGGCCGCAGGTGCGGCGGACCGTCCGGATCGGCGCCGGGAGGCTCCAGCCGCTGGGCCGCGCCGTGCACGAAGTGGACCCCGAGCGCGGCGAGATGACGATGCCAATGGTCGAACCACGATTCGGTGGTGGGGCCGTTGAGCACCCCGTCGGCCTTGTTGTCGCGCCGATCCATCTGCAGTTGTAGCTGCAGATAGGTGGTCAGGTTGGTGCGGGCGTCGCCCCATCGCGAGTCGAATGCGGCCAGCACCCTTGGCATTTCGAGCAGCAGCGCATCGAAGCGCGGGGTGTAGGTGAACCGGGACTGCTCGGAGGTGTTGTCGCGCCCGATGAAGAAATCGTAGGCCGACAGGTTCTGCAACTCGGTGGCCCGGCGCAGCGGGCTGGTGACCAGATAGCGCAGCAGCCGTCCGACGAAGGTGTGCACATCGCCGACCGTGAAACCCAACTGGGTGAGCTGGCCCAGGATGGTCAGGAATTCGGCCGGGGTGCGCGGCGCCTCGCGCGGGAACACCAGCGACGGTTTGCCCTCCACGGTGGTGCCCTGGGTGACCACCCGCCGGACGTTGTCCATCACGGTGCGGGCCGTCGGGTGCCAGCGGATGTCGCCGCCACCCAGATCCAGCCGCTGATAGACCGGGATGCGCTGGAACAGATCCCAGGTGTGCAGGTAGTAGGCCGGGAAGAACCGGAAGCCGTGTTCGCCGGCCACCGCACGCCCCGGGGTGCGGGGCTGCCCGCGCCGGCCGGGGAACGGGCGCAGCTCGGCCGCGCTCCCGTCCCGGGTGCCGACCGTCGAGTACTGGGACGCGGCCAGACCGCCGAGTTTGACCTCGGGGTAGGTCTCGGTGGTGGAGACGCCGTCCTCGGACAGCCCGGCGCGTTCGTCGGCGCGCGGCTCGTAGACCGTGACCTCGAAACCCCGCTCGGCCAGTTCGTGGGCGGCGGTGAGCCCGGCGATGCCCGCGCCGAGGACCGCGACCGTGGGGCGGCGCCGGCACGACGCCGGGGTGACGATCGATTCGGTCATGCCCGATCCGCCCCCATCCTCAGCGCCTCCAGCAGCCCGGGTTGCGACGGCGCCCGGACCGCGGCGTGCACATAGGCCAGCAGCGTGTCGTGGGCGCGCAGAACGTCGTCCAGACTCCCTCGGACGCCGACCGCGCCGCCCTCCACCGCTTCTCGCAGACTCACCCTGGCATCGAGCACATCGAGGATGGCGGTCCGCGAGGCGCGGACCCGGGCACCGGCCGACGGCGCGGGGCCGTCGGCCACCTCCAGCCGGGTGCCGCCCCGCAGCGAGAACAGTTCACCGTCGACGTCGAGGGCGACCACCAGCGGCCCCAGATCCTCGAGCATCAGGCGGCAACTGTCGGGCACCTCGGCGGCCAGGTGCTCGACCGATCGCCGCAGCAACGACGAAACCCGTTCAGCCATGGAGGAACTCGAATACCCCAACGCCGACGGCGTCGATCTCGCGGCCACCGATGGTCCCGGTCAGCCGGGCCGTGCCCGCGCACTCGCACAGCACCGTCACGTGCCGCGGCGAGACGTCGCCGGGCAACCCCAGCCGCGCATACGACGACGCCAGGAACTCGGCGCGCACCGTGTCACCGGCCCGGGTCGCGGCCACCTCGACCCGCTCCGGGACGCCGGGCAGTTCGCCGTCGAGCAGGATCCCCATCGGCGGCGGCAGGGTGCAGTCCGGGCCGCGCCCGAGCCGGCCGCCGGAGCGGGTGCGCACCGCGGCGTGCCGGAAGATGGCGGCAGGCTCGTCGTGATGCCACACGTAGAGCGCCTGGGACAGGCAGCGCAGCCTGCGGCGGTCGGTCATCGCCAGGAACACCGCCGACCACGGGTCCCCGGCCCGCCCGGGCAGGATCGCGCCCCAGGTCCAGCCGAAGTCGTCGCCCCACCGGAAGCGGCCCCAATTGTGGTCGTGGTAGGCGACCGCGGCGTCCAGGTCGTACCCGCGGCCGTCCACCGACAGCCACCCGTCGGCCCGCAACCTCGGCACGAACAGCCAGCTCATCCGGCCCGCGCCGACCGGCTGGTTGTTCACCACGAAGGGCCGGCTGACCGCGGTGAAGGCGATCTCGGCGCGGATGCCCGGGCCGGGCAGGTCGATCGACACCCGGTAGCCGTCCGGGCGCACGACCATCCGGTTGCCGCCGATCACCAGGGCCGCGAGATCGGCCGACAGGTCCACGTCGGCGTCGTCGAACCGTTCGACGACGCCCGACCAGCCGCCGTCGTGGACGATCACGATGACCCGGGGGACCAGGCGGCGCCGACCGCCCGGCCCGGCCTGGTCGGTCAGGCTGAAGTTGACCAGCAGCCGGGTGCCGTCGGCGTGGACCACGAAATGATGCCACTCCTTGAACCCCTCGGGCCGGGCCGCCGCCAGCACCGGGGCCCGCAGGAAATCGGCGTGGCCGAGCGTGGCGGTCATCGCAGCCACCGGGTGTCGGTCCGGCGCGGCTCGGCCGGGGTGCTGGTTTGTGGCGGCTCGGCCGCCGTGTTGGTTTGTGGCGCCTCGGCCGCCGTGCTGGTTGGTGGCGGCTCGGCCGCCGTCGTTCCCAGACGGTCGATCTCGCGCCCCACCCGGACCACACCCAGCAGCAGATACACCAGATCGGCCGGTTCGCCGCGCGGGCCGCCCGGGTGCGGCTCGGCGAGCGCCGACACCATCCGGCCCAGGGCCGAAAGGCCGAGCAGGTAGCCCACGAAGCTGCTCTGCTCCGCCAGCGCCGGGCACGGATCGGTGAGCATCAGGCGAACCCTTCCGGCCGCAGCCGCGCCAGCAGCGAATCGTCGAGGCCGTGCCCGATGATGGTGTCGGCTAACAGTTCCGACCAGCCGTCCGGGGCGGCACCGGGCGCCGCAGGGCCGTCGAGGGCGTTGAGGCTCACCGTCTCCCAGACCCGCCTGAGGTTCTCCACGGCCTCGGAGGCCACCAACCCGTCGCGCAGGTGTGCACCGTCGGGGGTTTCGGCGAACCGGCGGCCCTGAGCGATCAGCAGATCGTGCAGCCCCCTGGCCGCCGCCGGGCTGCCGAGCACCGCGCGCCGCAGCCCGACCAGCAGCTCGAACATCGACCGTGCGGCCCCCGCGGCCTCATCCGGCGGTGCCGGGATCAGCCGCGGGGCGTCCCGCTCGACCAGGTCGAGGGCGAGTTCGCGGATCCGCTCCAGCTCGGCGAGCAGACCGACGAGCACCTCGGGGCTCATCGGGTGCGCCCGTGCACGTAGTCGACCAGGCCGGCCAGCACGTCGCGGTGCCGGCTGGCCGGCAGCCAGTCGAGTCCGGCCAGCACCGCCGCCGCCCGCTCGGCATGCCCGCAGGCCACCGTCCTGGCGTGCTCGAGCGATCCGACCCGGTGCAGAAGCCCGTGCAGCCAGGTGATGTCGTCGAGCGTCTTGGTATCGGTGCGGTGCCCGGCGCGGTGCCAGTCCGCGATCTCGGCCCGCCCCGCGGCCGACAGCTCACCGTGGGCGGTGAGCCGGTCGAGCAGGGCCGCCAGCCCCAACTCACCGTCGGCACCCGGCCGCCGTTTGGCCAGAATCGCCACGGCGCGGTCCCGTTCGTCGGGTTCGGCGCAGCGCAGGGCGCGCAACAGCATCAGGGTGCGTTTGCCCTCCCACAGGTCGCCGCCGATCTCCTTGCCGTACTCCTCGGGATCGGCCCGCAGGTTGAGCAGATCGTCGGTGATCTGGAAGGCCGCCCCGAGGTGGCGGCCCAGTTCCTCAAGGGGCGCCGAGCGGTCCGCGTCGAGCCCGGCCGCGATCGCCCCGACCTGCAGGGGCGTGATGAACGAATACCAGCTGGTCTTGAGCTCGACCATGGCGAGATAATCGGCGTCGTCGAGCTGCCATTCGTTGGACCGGACCCAGTCGAGTTCGATCGCCTGCCCTTCGACGGTCCGGCGGGTCATCCGCGCGACGGCGCGCAGGATGCGCAGGGCGGGCCCGAGGCCGATTCGCTCGACGTTGTCCAGCAGCGGCTGCAGCGACAGCGAGAGCATCGCATCGCCGACATTGACCGCGATCCCGATGCCGTGGTCGATGTGCAGGGTGGGGGCGCCGCGCCGGGTCCACGATTCGTCCTCGATATCGTCGTGGATGAGAAATGCGTTGTGGTACAGCTCAAGTGTCGCCGCGGTCGGCAGGATCGCCTCGAGCCGGCCGCCGAGACCGAGGCAGATCGCGATGCTCAGCGTGGGGCGCAACGCTTTTCCGCCGCGCAGCGGGTAGTCCAGGATCAGATCGTAGAGACCGTTGGTCCCCCGCCGTCCGGTCGCGTAGAGCCGCTCGAGCTCGCCGTCGCAGGCCCGCTTGCACGCGGCGAGGTAATCCTGCAGCGTGTCCGGGGTGGCCGCGTCATCCGGTCGCGACGACGGTGACAGCAGCGAGGCCGCCGGCATCCTTGATCCTTAACGCATACCGCAGGCGGACGGCCAGTTCGATTCGCCCGGTGCCGGTTTCGCCGAGAACCTCCGGGCTCGGCGGCACGCTGAACGCGATATCCACGGGTTCCTCCCCGGCCGACGCCTCGGCGGCACCGCCCCGGGCGATGCGTTTGCGCCGGCCCAGCGTGAGTAGCAGCAGCCGCCTTGCCGGCTGCTGTTTGGAACGCGATGTGCCGGAAGGGGTTTTGCCCCGGTTCTCGGTGTCGTCGAGTACCGGAGTCCGGTACAGGGCGTTGACATTGGCCGCCCCGAGCAGTGAATCGGTGACGGCCTGCCCGTCGACCAGCGTGCTGAGCGCCTTGAGGCCGGCCGTGCCCACCAGCAGGCAGGACGGTGCCCGGTAGCCGGCGTCCTCGACCTTCGCGCGCCCGTCGATCAGTGCGTCCAGCAGGATCTGATCGGTCAATTCCGCTACCTCCGTGGACAAGACGGTGGCCATCGCCCGCAACGCGGTGACGACTTCGCCGTCGAAGACACCCGCGAGTGCCACGGCCTTGGCCATCACCGCGGCGAGCAGCGGGTCGGCGGTCGGGGCTCCGGCCTGGGCCAGGGTCACCTGGAAGTCGACGTGCCTCGGTTCGAGCGGAAGAAAACCCGGTTCGGTGAGGTTGTCATCGCGGACCCGGGTCTGGCCGGGATCCCCGGTGTCCCAGTGCGGGATGGTCTGCCAGGCGATGCTGGTCTGGGCGAAGGTCTCTTCGACTGCCCGGGTGGCGACGGCCATCCGCTCGGCGCTCAGGTACATGGGCTGCGACCCCCTCGGCGAATGTGATTGCGATCATGGCAGACCGCGATCTCGCGCGGAGGGCTAAACGCGGTTCCGTTGCCTACTTCTGTGCAAGTGCAACTTCTTGGCCGGGGGACATGTCGCCCCTGGCGATCGCATCGCAATGCGCCAGGTGCAGGGTGGCCACGGAGTCGTCGGGCAACAGGTCGCGGCACCGGGCGAAGGCGGCGCCGGCCCGCGCCACCTCGCCCGCGTCGAACAGGGTGAAAGCCTCCTCGAACGCGGGCTGCGCCGACCGCTTGGCCTCGCGCAGCGCCGGCGGATCGTCGTCGAACACCTCGTAGATCGTCACGGGTCTGCGCCGGTTGACCACCATCACCCGTTCCATCCGGCGGATGGCGAACTCGTCCGGATCGGCCAGCCGGGCACGGGTTTTGTCGGAGATGAGCAGTGCCGAGCCGTACCGTTTGTTGGTGCTCTCGATCCGGGCGGCCAGGTTCACCGCATCGCCGATGATGGTCAGCACCATCCGGTTCACCCCACCGACCAGCCCGACTCCCACCGCGCCGGTGTTGATCCCGATGCCCACCCGCAGTTCCTCGGAGCCGTGCGCCAGCCGGTCCCGGTTGTGGTCGCGCAGCGAGCGCAGCATGGCCAGGCCGGCCCGGATCGCATCGGCCTCGGATTCGAACACCGCGACGATCTCGTCGCCGCGGACGTCCTGGATCATCCCGTTGCAGGAGATGATCGGCACCTCGACGGCCCGCAGGAACCCCATCGCCAGATTGCTCGCCTCCGCCACGTTCATATCCTCGAGCAGGGTGGTGTAGCCGCGGATATCGGAGATCAGCACCGTCATCCGGCGTTCGACGCGGTAGCCGCTGTGCACCCGGCGCAGGTCGTCGATGTCGAGGATGCGCAGCAATTCGTTGGGTACGAATTTGGACTGCACGTCGATCAGCGAGCGCCGGTATTCGTCGGCGGCGGCCAGCCGCGCCTCGAGCTGGAAGTTCCACAGCGGCGCGGCGGCCTGCCCGCACAGGAACGCCACGGCCTCCTCGTGTTCGGCGGTGAAGTATCGTCCCGGTTCGTCGTGTTCGGCGTAGACGATCCCGATGATCCTGTCCTGCACCAGGATCGGAACCGCCAGCGTGGAGGTTGGAGCGTCGGTGCGCCGGCGCCGACCGTTGCCCCGGACCGCCGGGTCGGCCCTGACCATCAGCGCTGCCCCGCTGAGTATCACGCGGCGCACGATGTCGCGGTCGTAGGGCACCTCGGTCCACGGGCCGTCGATGGTTCTGGTGTGCCCGTGCTCGTAGACGGCCCGGACGGCGAGATTGCCCGCATCCCCGGTCAACCCGAGAACCCGTCCGGCACCGGTGGTTTCGGCGACCGTGCGCAGCACCACATTGGCCAGGCCGTCCGGGGTCCGGGCCGCCGCGATCGCCCGGAAGACCTGATGGGCCCCGGCCGGGTCGATGCCCGCCGAACCCTCGGGGATCAGATCGCGGCTGAGCAGCCACGGGTGGGCCTGCGCCAGCCGTTCGGTGCGCCGGGTCATCCCGAGGCCGAGCCAGCGCTGATAGGCCGCGCGCAGCATGTGCTCGCGCAACCGTTCCCGGCCGGTCGCACCGTAGAGCGTGGCGACCTCCTCGTGGGCCAGCGCGCCGATCGCCGGAAGCTGGTGGCATTCGGCGAGTTCCATCGCCCGGTGCAGGTGCCGTTCGGCCTTGCCGTGCTGGCCGCGCGCCCTGGCCCACGCCCCCTCGACGAGGGCGCACGGCGCGGCGTAGTTGGCCGGGGCGTCGGCCGCCCACCTGCGGTGCAGCGCGAGCGTGCGGCGCACGGCCCGCGCGGTGGACCGGGCGTGGGGTGCGGTATGGATCCGGCTGATCGCGCTGATCATGTGGACGAGCTGCTCGACCGCGGTGCCGTCCATCCCGCCGAGGTGCTCGAGGGCGTCGGGGGTGCAGGCGACGGCACCCTCGTAGTCACCGGACCAGAAGTACACGCCCTGTTTGACGTTCGTGGCGACGCTGACCGTCACCTCGTCGTTTTCCAGGCGCGCCGCGGGCACCACGGTCCGCTCGTCGTAACCGCTTTCACCGGCCAGCAGGTATGGATCCTCGCTGCGCCCCATCAGGTTCAGGCACAGCTGCTGCATGGCCTGGCACAGCACCCGCGGCACCGGCTGATTGCGGATCTGGGGGATCACGGTCTGGGCGAGGGCGTCGATCTCGGCCAACGGGCGGCCGGCCCAGAACGACTGCGCGAGCAGGACGGCCGCGATGAAGCCGGCGTACTCCCGGTCGCCCTCGTCGAGGGCCCTGGTGACGGCGCCGCGCAGCATGCCCAGCCCCTCGCGGACCGGGTGGCGCCAGGGCCGGATGAAGTTCAGATACATGAACAGCGTCTCGCTGCGCACCCGGCGGAACTCGTCGCGCCGGCTGAGCTCAAGGCCGGCCTCGCCGAAACGCTGGGCGCCGGTCCGGTCCCCGGTCAGCACCAGCACCGTACCGTAGCTGGTGAGCACCACCGGCGAGGACGGGGTGAGGCCGTGGGCGAGGGTGAGCTCGAGCTGTTTGCGCACCAGCAGCGGGAACAGGTTGGGCCGGACGATATAGGACAGGCTGCGCAGCTCGGCCAGGATGCGCTGAATCTCGACGACCCGTCGGTCCCGGCAATGTGGTTGGCGCAGCAGCTGTTCGGTGGTCCAGTTGCGGGTGGTCAGCTTCATCCGGACCAGTGCGTTGGCCATCCGCGGTTTGCCGGGATGGTGCGGCAGCGGCTCACCGGCCTCCTCCAGCGCCCGCAGCCCGATCTCCATGGCGTCCTGCAGGCGGTTCTGGGCCACCCGGCCCTTGAGCCGGAGATAGGTCAACTGGGCCCGGTCGGCCGGATCGCGCAGCACCTGCTCGGCCTCGTCGATCAGCGCATGCAGGGCATCGACGTCGCCGGCCAGCAGGGCGGCGTCGGCGGCGTCGAGGTGCAGTTCGCGGGTCAGCGCGTCGTGATCGGACCAGCGCCGCTCGCCGAGCAGCCGCAGGCCGGTGCGCCCGTATTCGAGGGCCAGGGCGAACGAGGCGTGGGCCCGTGCCCTGCCTGCGGCGCGCCGCTGCACGTCGACGAACCGGATCCGCTCGTCCGGTTCGGCGAGCGGCCCGCCGATGCCGAGGTGCCGGGCCGCCTCGAACAGCCTGCCGTCGCCGAGGGTGACCAGTCGCCGGCCGATGCGCAGGTGCACCTCGCGTTCGGCGTCGGTGGACAGATCCGCCCGCGCGGCCTCGGCGACCCGGTCGTGGCTGAACCGGTACCTGGCGTCGCGGCTGATGGTGTTGGCGATCCGCCTGCCCCGGCCGTCGACCGCGTCGAGCAGGCGCAGCTCGAGCCCCGACCAGATCGCCTGGGCCACGATGTCGGTGGGGTGATCGGCCGCGGCGGCCGCGTCGTCGAGGTCGAACTCCCCGCCGATGCAGGTCAGCGAGCTCAACACGGTCCGGTCCAGCGGGCGCAGCTGATCGAGGTAGTGGCTGAGGAACTCGGCGGTCGAATCGGTCACCTCGATCGAGGTGAGGACGCGCAGGTCCCAGCTGGCCCGGCGGCCGGGCCCGACCGAGGCCAGCGCACCTTCCCGTTGCGCGCGGTACAGCAGCTGGCGTACCTGCAGGGGGTTGCCCGCGGTCCGGTGATGGAATTCGGTGGCGACGTCGCCGAGCTCCACGGTGCGTCCGCACACCGCCGCGAGCAGGTCCTCGACGGCGTCGCGGGACAGTGGGCCCAGGGCGATGTCGCGCAGTGCGGCCGAGGTGAATCCCGCTGCCGCCGGTTCGAATTCGCCGGTCCGGTGCGCCCCGAGAACCAGCACGTCGCGCAGCGAATCGGCGAGCAGGTCCGATAGGAACTGCAGGGTGTCGCGGCCGGCCCACTGGAGATCGTCGATCGCCAGCACCACCGGCCGGTAGGACGCGGTGGCCGACACCAGCCGGATGGCGGCGCGGTGCAGCCTGCGCCGGGCATCGTCGCCGGCGTCCTGGCCGGCCTCGGCTCCGGCCGGGCCGATGGTGTTTGCCAGATCGGGCACCAGCACACCGAGTGTGCCGGTGGGGACCGACCGGTCGGCGAGCAGTTCGGCACGCCAGCGGTCGTGTTCGGCCGGTCCGGTGGCCGCCATGGTGTGGACGAGCGCGCCGAGCGCCTCGCCGAGCGCGGCGTACGGCGCGGGGGCACCGTCACGGCACCGGCCGTAGGCGAATACGCATTCCCGTCGCGCGACCTCGACGCCGAACGCCTGGATCAGGGTCGATTTGCCGACCCCCGGACGGCCGCTGAGCATGACGCAGCCGCCGCCGGTGCGTCCGGCCGCCTCGACGGCGTTCCGCAGTTCGGCCAGCTCATCGACCCTGCCGACGACCCGACCGTCGAGGTCGAGCATCGGGGTGGTCACGGCGTGAAGGGCACCGGGATGGGCGAAGCGCGCCCACCCGAACGGACCGGGGAACCCAAGGGGAAGCGCATGGTCAACCGTCCCTTCACCCCCCCGGAACCGTTCACTCATGTTAATGACCTGGGTGCGGGTTGGGCGGGCCGATGAGTGAACTCGGGGCGAAAGTGAAGCTGGTCACATGACGGTTGTTACAAAGTTCAAAACTTGTAACACTGTGTCCATGACGGATCTGGCCGCGCAGCCGCAGCAAACCGACGCCCTTCCGCTGGGCCCGGAATCCCTGGTGTGGAAATACTTCGGCGACAACCGCATGTACCTGATCGGGCCGCGGCCCGCGGTGCTGCAGAACATGCTGGCCGAACTCGGCCAGGGCGTTCTGGACCACTCGACGTTCTTCGCCGACACCGCCGAGCGGCTCAAACGCACCATCCCGCCGATCTTCCGCACCGTGTACGGCAGCGACGAGGACAACGACGGCACCCTGGTGCGCGATTTCCATCACCACGTCAAGGGCGATATGCCCAGCGAAGAGGGAAAACCGGCCTCGCGCTACCACGCACTCGACCCGGAGACCTACTTCTGGGCCCACGCCACCTTCGTCGAGCAGGTCCTCTACTTCGCCGACACCTTCGTCAAACGGCTGAGCTCGCAGGACCGGGAGCAGATCTACGCCGAGTCCAAGACGTGGTATAGCCGGTACGGCGTCAGCGATCGGCCGATGCCCGCCGATTACGCGGAGTTCGAGCGGTACTGGGACCGGATGATGAACGAGGTCGTCGTCGCCCACAAGACCGCGCAGTACGGCGTCGGCTACGTCACCAAGGGATTCCCGTGCCCCAAGGGCGTGCACCCGGCGGTGTGGCGGGTGCTGGCCGTCGCCTTCAATCCGGTCGCGGCCTTCCTCACCACCGGCGGGCTGCCGCCACAGGCCCGCGAGCTGCTCGGCCTGCCCTGGAGCGAGCGGCGCGAACGCAACTACCAGCGGTTCGCCGCGTTGTGGCGCTCGGCCCCGGTGAACTGGGTGTGGGATCATCTACCGATGAGCGTGCGCTACAACAAGTTCGCCCAAAAGGGTTATGCCAGAGCCTGACCCGGTATTCGACGCCGCGCCGGACGCCGGCACCCTGCACATCCTGGACGCGGCTCTGGTCGAGTTCGAGCGGCACGGCTTCCGCCGGGTCGCGCTCGACGACGTCGCGCGCCGGGCCGGGGTCAGCCGCACCACGATCTACCGCAGATTCGCCAACCGCGACGAGTTGGTCGCCGCGGTGATCGAACGGGAGAATGTGGCGCTATTCGCCGATATCGCCCGCGAGCTCAAAACCGCCGGGCCGCAGTCGAATTACTACGTCGAGGCGTTCACGCTGTCGATTCTGCGGTTCCGGCGGCACCGGGTGCTCAACCAGATGATCGGTGAGGAACCGGCGCTGGTGATGGAGTTGATGCACCGGCATTACGCGGCCGCCGTGGGGCGGATGGCGGCCGCGCTGCGGGTGATCTTCCCGGCCGGGTTCGCCGACCGGGTCGGTGAGCAGGCGGTCAACGATCTGGCCGACACCATCCTGCGCTACGCCGCGATGGTGCTGCTGCTGCCGGGGGTGCAGCCGATGGAGAGCGCCGACGACATCCGGGCCTTCGCCACCCGGCATTTCCTGCCCAGCCTTCCGGCGGTGGTGCGGTCGGTCCGCGCCTGAGCGCGGGCCGGGCCGTTACCGGGCGGAACTGGACGACGAGGACGAGCCGGTCGACGAGGTGGACCGGTTGGTCTGCGCGCTCACCTTGCTGGTCGGCTTGGATTTCTTCGCGCCGGTCGACGTGCGGGAATTGCCGCCGGACGCCGATGATGTTCCGCTGGTCGACGTGTCGGAGTCGCTCGTGGACGCCGATGACGTCGCGCTGTCAGACCTGCGGGATCCGCCGGTGGACGCCGAGGACTGCCGGCTGGTCGACGTGCGGGAGCTGCCGGTGTCTGTCTGCGCTCGGGTCGACGACTGGGCCCGGGTTGGGCCGGATGTCGGCGAGCCGGCCCTGCCGGGGGTGGCCCGGTCGCGGGCCGGGGCGTCGGCCCCGCTGCGGGCACCGGACGCGCGCCACTCGTGGTGTTCGTTGTTGTTGTTGTCGCGGTCGCGGTGGAACAGGCTGCCCAGCAGGCCGGTGGGGGCACCACCGGCGATCGGGCTGGCCGACGCGGTCGCGCCGCCCAATGCCGCGGACCCGGCCATCAGCACGCCGCACGCGACAAAAGTGGCCGCGGCGAACCGTGCCCGATGGTGGGCGGAGACTCCCGGAGTCGATTCCTGATGATGTCCAACAATGGTGAGCGCCATTGTTGCAGCGTACCCTGAACCATTTACTTTCGGAACTGCACATCGCCTCTCGGTCACTTGCGGCGGCCGCCGCGTGGCGATGAACCTGGTCGAGTTACCGTTATTGACACCATGATTCGCCGGTGGGCGCGGAATGCCGGCCGCGACGGCTATCGATCGAAGGATTACCCGAAGCGCGAACTCTGACCAAAATTGTGACCAATTTATGACGATGGGAATAAATGCCGACCGATACTCGTTGTAAATCTTTTTATCGTCATCTTGTGTGCGTCGGCCGGACCCGTTGCTTATCGTGTCGGCATGACCCCGCTGGAGCAGATCGCGCCGAGCTTCGTCGATATGGCCCATTCCATCGTGTGGGCTTCGGCGGCCACGGTCGACGCTGACAGCCAACCCAGGACCCGCATCCTGCACCCGATCTGGGAGTGGGACGGCACCGATCTGTTCGGCTGGATCGCCACGGTGCCCAGCCCGGTCAAACGCGCCCATCTCGCGGCGCACCCGCAGATGTCGGTGAGTTACTGGGCCCCGAGCCACGACACCTGCTCGGCGGACTGTCTGGTCGAGTGGTACACCGACGACGAGACCAGGACCCGGGTGTGGGACAGGTTCGCCAACGGTCCTGAGCCGGTCGGCTACGACCCCCACGTGATCCCGCAGTGGAGTGGGGGACCGACCTCCGAGCAGTTCGCGGTGCTGCGGCTGGCGCCCTACCGGTTGCGCGTGATGCCTGCGACGGTGCTGACCCAGGGCGTCGGGGAGGTCGTGCACTGGCAGCGGTGAGCGGCGCGCTCACACCGGGCGGTGCCGGATCCGCGGTGTCGCGGCGGTATCGGCGCGGTGCGGCCACGGCACCAGCATCGGCACCCGGTGCCGGTAGTCACGGTACGTATCACCAAGTGTGGCAACGAGATCGCGCTCCTCGAGCTGGATCGCCGCGACGATGTAGGCGGTGCTGACGGCGGCGAACAGCAGATGGCCCGCGGTCATGGTCGGGGTGGCCCAGAACGCCACGATGAACCCCAGCATGATCGGGTGCCGGATCACCCGGTACAGCAGGACCGAACGAAATCCCGGTTCGTGATAGGTCTTTCGGGAACCGTCCCGCCAGACCTGGCGCAAGCCGAACAGGTCGAAGTGATCGATCATGAAGGTTGAGGCCAGCACCGTGAGCCAGCCCAGCCAGAACAGGGCCCACAGAACCCACCGTCCCGCAGCCGATTCCACCTCCCAGACCACCGCGGGCATGGTCCGCCACTGCCAGTACAACAGCAGCAGCGCCAGGCTGGACAGCAGCACGTAGGTGCTGCGCTCGACCGCGGGCGGAACCACCCGGGTCCACCGGCGCTTGAAACCGGGGCGGGCCATCACACTGTGCTGCACCGCGAACACCGACAGCAGCAGCAGATTGACGATCACCGCCTCGACGGGCGGTGCCGCGACGGCGGCGTCGACGGTGCGCGGCACCACGAAGTCGCCGACGAAGCCGATCGCGTAGAGGAAGGCCACGACGAAAACCAGATAGCTCACGGCGCCGTAGCCGATGGTGAGGATGCGCTTCATCGTGACCTCCGCGGGACCGGTGGCCACCCCCGTGGTCACGCGCCTACGGTAAACCCGAATTGACGTCTTGACCAGGGGTTTTATCTCGAATGCAATCAGTTGACGCGGCGCAGCAGCACGGCCTGTTCGAACGGCAGCCGGGCGAACACCTTCTGCATCCGGCCGGTGACATGGGTCGCGGCCTCGGCTTTGGGCACCACGCGCGGGTCGGCGAGCCGGATAGTCCGGCCGTGCCTGCGCATCTGCGCGTCGCCGGTCGCGGTGATGTTCTTGAGCCAATCCCGGTCGGGTCCGTAGGTCAGCAGGATGGCGACGCCCTCGTCGGTGCCGAACACCGACAGCGGGGTGGACCACGCGGAGTTGCATCCAATGCACGATTCGGTCGTTCGTGACCTGTAGAGATGGTGTCAACTCTAGCCGCCGCAAGTCCTACACGCACAGTCCCAACCTGGTATGTTCGGATCAATCGTGTATCAAATGCATGAATCATGCAACAAGGGGGTGCTCGTGGGCACGGAAGGGGTTGGGCCGGGTTCTGCGCATCTGGAGCTCGTTGTCGGCGTCACGCACCTGCACCCCGAAGACGACATGGTGCGTGCCATGTTGTCCGGTTGGGCCAAGCAGCAGCTCGGTGGACGCCTCTCCTGTGAGAAAACGGTCAAGGTTCGAGCCTCAATTGTTCGATCCTTTATTGATTTCTCCGGCGCCTATCCCTGGGCGTGGACCGCCCAGATGATGGATGACTGGAGTGCTCACCTGGTTGGTGAACTCAGCCGCGCGAAGTCCACCATTCGTCAGAAGCAGGGCGCCGTACGGGTCTTCTGTGACTACATAACCTCGCCGTACTACGACTGGCCGTCGCTGTGCGAGGACATGTTCGGCGAGCACCCGACCCAGATCTGCCACGAATGGAACACCGTCGCGCATCTCGTCGATTACGAGGGCGATCCGGCGCGACGGCCGTTCACTCGCAACGAAATTCAGGACTTTCTAGACTGCGCGGATGATCGCGTCGAGAAGGCTCGGCGGTCTCGTCGCAAGGGGACGTTGGCAGCCTACCGAGACACCACGATGTTCAAGGTGATGTACGGCTGGGGCCTTCGCATCAACGAACTGTGTCGGCTCGAGGTGGTCGATCTGCTGCGCAATCCGCACGCACCGGAGCTGGGACGCTGCGGGTTCCTGCATGTGCGGTACGGCAAGGCGTCGAAAGGTTCACCCCCGAAACGCCGTACAGTCCCGACATTGATGCCGTGGGCGGCCGATGCTCTGCTGGATTATCTCGACCACATCAGACCGCTGTATGAACCCGACGGGAAGAACGCCATGTGGCTGACCGAACGTCGGTCACAAATCAAACCGCGAACCCTCACCGACTCCTTCGGTGAAATCCGCGACCAAGCAGGCTTGGATGCCAAGTTGACCCCGCACTGCTTTCGGCACTCCTTCATCAGCCATATGACCGAAGACGGCGTGGATCCGAGGTTTCTTCAGGAGATCGCCGGACACCGATTCGGCACCACGACAGGCATATATACCCACGTGAGCGGTGAGTTCATGAACACCATGCTGACCAACGCGTTGGGGCGTGTCACCTCGTTCGCGCAGGGCACGCAATGAGCACCGCGGTCGACTACGAATGGCACCTGCGGCGGCTCATGGCCGAGCGTGGGATGTTCAACACCACCGCACTGCGCCCCCTGCTCGCCGAACGTGGCGTCAACCTGTCCGCCAGCCAGGTCTATCGCCTAGTCACCGAGAAGCCGGAGCGCCTCAGCGTCGCGACCCTGGCAGCCCTGGTGGACATTCTCGGCTGCCCGATGGATGACTTGATCACCGTCGTGGCGGTGAAGGCCGCGCCGAAGAAGGCGGCAGCGGGTGGCCGACGAGCAGCGGCCAAATCTGGAAGAGATCACGACATCGGGGTGCATCGCCCTGTAAGAGCGCGAGTGGTGGATCCGGACCAGCGACCTGATGACTCGGAGTGAAACGGAACTCCGCAGCCTGATCATCGATGCTGTGGCAGATATCGAGCCACACCTGGACCGGGTTGCAGTCGAGGCCGTCGTCGAGGGACTCACCCCACCGTTGGCAGACCTCACCCGACTCGCTCGGACCCTCCACCGCGACCCCACCGTGCTGACCACCGACGGAGGTGTCAGCTGCGTCGCCAACATCGAACCGCTTGTCGGTGAACTTTTGGCGATCGGTGCCCGCTCGGTCGTGATGCCGAATTGCGTTATCTGTCTGACTGCAGCGTCCGAAACCTACTCCAGGCAACTGCGGAAGCGGGTTTGCCGGCAGTGCGCAAAGGAACGATGGCGCCCCGAAGAGACGGCGTGCGTCAATTGCGGCCGAGTTCGCCCACAGGCTTACAAATCCCGCCGTGGAAAGGCTTTATGCCGGGACTGCCCACCCGAGCCCGACGTCGACCACGCTGCACGAGTGCGAGAAGGAATTGACCAACTGAACACTGGCCTACCGGAGGCCACCATCACAACCATTATTGGCACATTCCGCGCGAAGGTCACACTGCGCCAACTCAACTGGATCCTGCACGACACCCCAGAGGTGTTTACCGGCGCGGAGCCCCACGTCTCGGCGCCCTCAGTCCAACTGGCCGAACGCCTCATCGCCGCCGGAGCAGCGGGGATCCGAACACCGGTGTGCCCGCGCTGTGCTCGAGAGGTGCCCCTCGGATCGACATTGGACGGCCTGCGATGCTGTAACCGGTGCTGGCGGCACCACAACACTCGAGGATTGTGCGAAAGGTGTGGTAAAGAACGGCATCTCACGAACTACCACGGGGCCGGGGAGCGAATTTGCGGGACGTGTTACACCCACGCCGCCGAACATGACCGTCCGTGCACCAACTGCGGTCGCGTCGCGTTCATCACGCATCGCCGCGGTGACACCATGCTCTGTCGCCGATGCTACCGCGGCCCCACGGCAGTCTGCAGCTACTGCAATCGCGAACGACAGTGCGACCGCATCAAGACCGGCAAACCCATCTGTCAGACCTGTGCGGCGAAGCGGCGTACGAAAGAACCTTGCTCCCTGTGCGCCAAGGTACGCCTAGTGCATCTGCGGACCGAGGAGGGGCAACCCGTCTGCGACCCGTGTGCCCGTAAACGCGAACGGTGCGCCCGCTGCGGCCACACCCGCGTAGTCGTCGGCCGCCTCGCCGGGATCGGGCCACTATGCGGCAGTTGCCTGGAGACGGAGCCTGCGTACTTCGTCGACTGCGTCCAATGCGGAGCACACAGCCGCGCCTACCATCGAGGGCTCTGCAACAACTGCGCCTGCCCCGGTGTGCTCACCCGGCTCTTCAGCCGGGATGACACCCTCGGTGCCCCAGCAGCGCAGATCATCGCGGCGCTGCTGCGTCATGACCGAACCGCAGTGCTGCACTGGGCAGAAGAGACCAAAGAGCGTCGCAGGCTCGCCGACGCCATCAGCGGAATGGACGAACTCAGCCACGCCGCCCTGGACTCACTTCCACCAAGCAAATCCGTCGACTGGCTGCGCAACGTCCTCATCAACGCCCAGGCCCTGCCACCCCGCGACCACCACCTGCACCGCACCGAGCTGTTCATCAAGAAGCGACTCGAGGGCATCCAGCATGCCGACGATCGCTCAACTGTCCGGACGTACATGGAATGGCATCACCTCCGCAAACTCCGGCAGAAAGCTGGCCGGGGACCACTCAGATTCGGGCACGGTGCAGGTGCACGCACCGAAATGTCGGCTATCGCTGCCTTTTTGGCGGGTTTGCACGAGTCGGGGTCCGACTTGAACAGCTGTGTCCAGGCGGATGTGGACAGCTGGCTTGTCGCCAACCCGACCAAAGTGCAGATCAATCAGTTCCTAAAATGGGCCACCAAGCGTGGTCACGCCCACAACATCACTGCGCCGACACCACCGGACCGCCGCACCCGTCGCACACTCCCCGCCGGAGACGACGAACGATGGCAGCTGATCCAGCGCCTCATCGAAGATGACGAAATCGACGTCCGAGATCGGGTAGCGGGCCTGCTCGTGTTGCTCTACAGCCAACAGACATCCCGGCTCGTGACACTGACAACCAGTTCCGTCACAGTTGATGAAAACAATTCATGCACAATCACACTCGGCGATGTACCCCTCTCGGTGCCCGAACCCTTGGCCGTGTTGCTTCTCGAGCTCGTAGCGAACCGCCGCGGCTATGCAGCCGTTGACCTCGGAACCAACCCGTGGCTGTTCCCGGGCGGCAGAGCTGGCCAGCACATCTCCGCACAACGGATGGGAATCAGACTCAAGCGAATCGGAGTATCGCCGAAGCTGGCGCGCAACACCGCACTCATCGCACTGGCCGGAGAGCTCCCCGCCGTCGTTCTCGCCAAACTGCTGGGCTTCAGCGTAAAGCGAGCCGTCACCTGGAATGCAGAAGCAGGGAACACCAATCCCGGATATGCCGCTGCCGTGGCCCGTCGAGATCGCCTCGGGGCACCCACCGCGTGAGCGCAGGCTCTGAACCGGGGAATCGGTACTCGAGAGCTCTGTGAAGATTCGACCAGGGCAACTTGAGCCAACAGAGCCGACCACATCTGCGTGGGTGCTGCCCGCTCTTCGAGTGCAGTCCTTCACAGCGTCAGCGTCCTCGGGGTCGGAGAAGAGGGCGGAGTACCGTTCGAATGGTGGCAGTGCGAGGCGGTTCGTCGAGTGACCTAGGGGCTTTTCTGCGCGCGCAGCGGGCGTTGATCGCCCCGCAGGATGCGGGGCTGCCGGCCGCGCCGGGCCGACGAGTCGCCGGGCTGCGACGCGAAGAGGTGGCGGTCTTGTCCGGGGTCAGCGCGGACTACTACACGCGACTGGAACAGGGGCGAGAACGCAGTCCATCCGCGCCGGTGTTGGACTCGATCTGCGAAGCATTGCGGATGTCAGCCGATGCCCGCGACCACGCGTTCCGCTTGGCTCGGCTAGCGCCAAGGGTGGGGCGCGACAACGAGATGATCAGCCCTGAACTGTTGCAGACGATGGACGCATTTCCTCACGCAGCGGCCTATGTCACCAACGCTGCTTTCCGCGTCTTGACTGCCAATCCCATTGCAGCAGCGCTTATTGCGCCGCTGCAGCGACGCAACACCAGTGTGCTGGCCGCCATCTTCGTAGACCCGGTTGCCCGCGAGTACTACGTGAACTGGGATGAGGTGGCCCGCGCTGCGGTCAGCGCCTTGCGCCTGGCGCAGAGCTTTGTACCGGCGGTGCCGGAGGTCGACGAACTGGTGACACGTCTCTATCAGCGCAGCGACGCCTTCCGGGGAATGTGGGACGACCAGCGAGTCGCCGGGTTGTCGGCGACCCGCAAGACGATCCGCCACCCCGATGTGGGCACACTCGAGTTGAGCTTTCAAACCTTCGACGTCAACAGCTCTCCAGGACAGCAGCTGACAGTGGCCACTGCCGCCACCGGATCCGCCAGCGCCGACGCGCTGGCGCTGCTCGGGACACTGGGCGCTACCCGCAGTCAGGAGCACGTGCAGCCGGACCGCTGATCCTGGGTGCAGCGCACCCAGGAAGTACCGACCTTCCTCGTCGTGCCGTCGCGGCGTTGACTCACTTCCGTCAGCACCACGACGGAAGGACACATACGACCATGACGATCGTCGTCATCACCGGTGGAAGCCGCGGCTTGGGCGCCGCCACAGCACGGGCCTGCGCTGCACGGGGCATGGGTGTTGTGCTCACCTACAAAGCCAACCCTGAGTCAGCCATGCGCGTCGTCGACGACATCACCGCTGACGGCGGAACCGCGGTCGCGCTATCACTCGACGTCGCAGATACCGCGTCCTTCGGCGAATTCCGGGACTCGTTGGAGGCCTCGTTGCGCACGACATGGAACCGGCAGGACTTCGACGCGTTGGTGAACAATGCCGGCTACGGCGAGTACACCCCGATCGCGTCGGTCAATGAAGCGCAGTTCGATGCGCTGTTCAGGGTGCACCTCAAGGGCCCGTTCTTTCTGACGCAGGCGCTGCTGCCGCTACTGGCCCACGGCGGTCAGATCGTGAACATGGCCAGCGCGACCTCTCGGGTGGCGACCCCCGGAGTGGCGCCGTACGCCAGCTTCAAGGGCGGGCTTGAGGTGTTGACTCGGTACATGGCCAAAGAGTTCGGTGACAAAGGAATTCGAGCCAACGCGATCGCCCCGGGTGCAATCCGCACCGAGCTGGGCGGCGGGCTGACCGACGAGTTCGAGGCCGCGCTGGCTGCACAGACCGCGTTGGGTCGCGTCGGGGAACCCGAGGACGTCGGCACGGTGGTCGCAAGCCTGCTCTCCGCAGACAACCAGTGGATCAACGCTCAGACTATCGAAGTCGCCGGCGGCTACGTCATCTGAGTCATCTGAGACCGAGAAGGAGATTGCCTCATGCTCGACCACGTTTTCCTCACCGTCGCCGACCCCCAGGCGGCGATCGCGTTCTATACCGCTGCGCTGGCCCCGCTGGGCATCACCACCCGGCTGGACTACGACGGCAAGGACGGACCACCCGGACACCCCGACCTCTACGGGCTCGGTGACGCCGACACCGGCCGGATGATCTTCTGGCTGCGCCGCGGTGTGGCCGATGGCGGCGCCGCCCACATCGGGTTCGTCGCCGACAGCCAGGCTGAGGTGAACGCCGCCTACGCCGCCGCGATCGCCGCGGGCGCTACCGACAACGGGGCGCCGGGCGCCCGGCTGCATTACGACCCGCGCTACTACGCGGCCAATGTCATCGCCCCCGATGGTTACAGCCTGGAGTTCGTCTACAAGAGCTGGCAGCACTGATATGGGTGAGTTATTGATCTACGGCGCAACGGGTTACACCGGGGCGATGGCCGCCGAACACGCCCGCAATGTTGGCCTGCGCCCAGTGCTGGGCGGCCGCAATGCCGACACGCTCGCCGCGATCGCGGATCGGTTGGACTGCACCTACCGGGTGTTCGACGTCGACGACCGACCCGCAGTAGACGAAGCCCTCACTGCAGCTGAGGTGCTGCTCAACTGCGCCGGCCCCTACCTGCGCACGGCGCGACCGCTGATGGAGGCAGCAATCCGGAGCGGTACGCACTATTTGGACATCGCTGCCGAACTGGACAGCTACCGGCTGGCCGAAGTCCTCGATCAAGCCGCGAGCGCCGCCGGGGTCATGCTGTTGCCGGGTAGCGGTGGCAGTGTGGCCATGCTCGGTTGCCTGGCTGCGCACACCGCCGCGCGCGTCGAGCATCCTCGCCGGCTGCGGATCGCCCTGCATGTGGCGGGGTCGATGTCACGCGGATCGGCGATCAGCGCCAGCGAGAATCTGACCACCGACACCGTGCACCGCGTCGACGGACTTCTGGTCCCCCAGAGTCAACAAGCCGGCGACACATTCGATTTCGGCTTCGGGGAAGTGACCTGCGCACCGGTCACGCTGCCGGATCTGATCACCATCGGCCGTGCGACCGGCATCGCGAACATCGACACCTACGTGTACGCCTCCGGCGACGCCTTCCCCGACGGGGAGTTGGCCGACCTGCCTGACGGCCCCAGCGCTGAGCAGCGTGCCGCCGACCGCTACCACGCCGTCGCCGAAGCGACCGGAGGTGACGGACGGGCGGTGTCCTCGGTGCTCGACACCGTGAACGGCTACACCTTCACCCCGCTGGCCGCCGCCCACGCCGCCCGCCGGGTCCTGGCGGGAGACGTGCGGCCCGGATTCCACACTCCCGCAGAGGTCTTCGGCACCGGATTCGCCGAGACGATCGCCGACACCCGGATCACCGACCGCTAAGATGATCGGAGGCAACGCTGATGAGTGACAACGGAACACCGCCGCTGCAGGTGTCGATGGTGACCTTCGACTGCACCGATCCTGAGCCGCTGGCGGCATGGTGGGCCGGCGCACTCGACGGTCAGGTGGCCGTGGCAGTGGCGGGCGAATTCGTGCTGGTCTCGGTCGCCACCGGGCTGCGGCTGGGTTTCCAGAAGGTGCCCGACCCCACGGCGGGGAAGAACCGGCTGCACCTGGATCTGCACTCCCAGGACAGGGATCGCGACGCGGCCCGGCTGGTCGCTGCCGGGGCCACGAAAATGGGCCGGCACGACGCCGGCCCGGACTTCGGGTGGATAGTGTTGGCCGACCCCGACGGCAATGTGTTCTGCGTCGCCGGCGCACCGTAACCGGTTGCCGGTCTACGAGGTTGCGGCGCCGGCGGCGTATTCGGCCATCGCGTCGCGCAACACGTCGGCGATCGTCGTCTGCTTCAAGGAGGCGCACAAGGCGTCGGAGGCCGCGGCGTACACCCGTGCCAGGACCGGCTGGATGCCGTAGCCGACGTAGCACTCGGCGTCCGGCGGGGCGGCGGGCATCGCGAAGATCTCCTCACCGCCGACCCCCCGGTAGACGTCGAGCAACGTGATGTGGGCGGCGTCGCGAGTCAACGCCCACCCACCGTCGCGGCCACGAGTGGCCTGCACCAGGCCCGCATCGCGTAGCTCGCCCAGGCAGCGCCGGATCACCACCGGATTGGTGTTGACACTGGTCGCGATACGGGCTGAGGTGGCGATCTCCTTGTCGGTCCCGCGCCGATCGAACGCGATCCAGGTCAATACGTGCACAGCCAGACTCATCCTGCTGTTCGCGCTCATAGGACCTCCTTGGACACCACTTGACTGTAACCAACATAATTACATATGGTTGAATGTAACCACTATGGTTACATATAAAGATCGCAGGGCGACATGATGGGAGCGAAAAAATGGCTGATGCGTTGACAATCGACGACGACGCGATGCGGCAGGTGCAGTTCACCCGGCTCGGTGGCCCCGAGGTGCTGGAGATGGCGCCACTGCAGCTGCCGGAGCTGGCGGCCGGACACGTGCGCGTTGCGATCCACGTGATCGGATTGAACCGATTCGAGGCGCTGTTCCGGCGTGACCACTACGTCGTCGCTCCAGTCCTGCCGGCCACGCTCGGTGTCGAGGCGGTGGGCACCATCATCGACACCGCACCCGACGTGGACGGATTCGCCGTCGGGGAGCGGGTGGCGATCCTGCCGATCCAGTCGCCGGCGGTCGGTACCGGCACCTACGCCACCCACGCCGACGTCCCTGTCGAGGCTCTCGTCTCCGTGGCTGCCGATCGCTCCGACGAGCAGGAAGCCGCGACATGGATGGCCAGTCTGCAGGCTTACACTCTGGCCACCAAGGTGCCAGTCCGAGCCGGTGACACCGTGATCGTGACCGCCGGAACCTCGTCGGTCGGCACCGCACTGATCCAGATCGCCCGCGACTTCGGCGCCACCGTCATCGCCACCACCCGCACCGCCGCGCGCAAGCCGGAGCTCATCGACTTGGGGGCTGACCACGCCATCGCCACTGATGAGGAAGACCTGGCCGGCGTCGTCGCCTCGATCACCGCCGGCCGCGGCGCCGCGGTCGTCTACGACACCGTGGGCGGTGCTCTGCTGACCGAGTTGGTCGCTGCCACCGCACCTTTCGGGCATGTACTCTGCTACGGCGCGCAGACCTCACCCGACATCCGCGCCGCCCGCATCGACGTGCCCCTGGTCGCCCTCGACCGCAAATCCGTCGCCTTCGTCGACCTCTTCGAACTCATCGAGTTTCCTGACCGCCTTTCGGCCGCCAAGGCTTACATCACCGATGCCGGCAAGCGCGGCGCACTGAGCATCGGCATCGACCGAGTGCTGGACTTCGACGACGTGCAGGAAGCCCACCGCATCCTCGAAACCGGCCGCCTAGCAGGCAAACTCCTGCTCCGCGTTTCCCGCACCTGACCAAAGATTCAGCCACCGACGATCGGAACGAACACCATGAGATTCGGCCTGTTCGGAGTGAACAGTTTCCAAGGCGCTCACCCCGCCACCGCCGCCGCCACCGCCCGCCTGGCCGAAGAGGTCGGACTGGACTCGGTATGGGCGACGGACCACGTGGCGGTCCCCGCCACCTACGACACCACCTACCCGTACGACGAGACCGGCAAGATGATGGGCGGACAGGTCGAGTTCGACCTGGCTGATCCGCTGATCTGGCTGTCCTACACCGCCGCCGTCACCGAACGCATCATTCTGGCCACCGGCATCCTCGTTCTACCACAACGCAATCCGTTGGTTCTGGCCAAACAGGTCGCCTCCCTCGACGTCCTCGCTGCCGGGCGCGTGCACCTCGGCGTCGGCGTCGGCTGGCTCGAAGAGGAATTCGCCGCCGTGGGGGTGCCGTTCGCCGACCGCGGCCGCCGCCACGACGACTATGTGACCGCCATGCGCGCACTCTGGCGCGAGACCAAAGCCACCGTCGACACCACCTACGCCAGCTTCACCGACGCCATCAGCCTGCCACATCCGGTCAAGGGCGGCGTTCCCATCGTCATCGGCGGCGGCTCCACCCGCGCGGCCCGACGCGCCGGGCGCATCGGTGATGGGTTCTTCCCTACCGTTGCTGGTCCCGATGCGCTTCGGCCGTTACTCGAGACGGTCCGCTCCGAAGCCGATGCCGCTGGTCGAGACGCAAACGTCATCGAGGTCACGGTGCCCTACGCCGGAGACCTCGCCGGCCTCGACAACAGTGATCGACGCCAAGCCGTTGTCGACGAACTGTGTTGGACCGCCGACGCTTACGCTGCCGTCGGCGTCACACGCATCTTGGTGCCCGCACTGTCCGCAAACGCACTCCACCCACTGGCCGCCGACCTGGCCAGCCGTTACGGCACAGGTGACGACGTCATCGGAGGCGCAGCCTGATGGGCAAACTGGAGGGCAAGACCGTGCTCATCACCGGGGGCACCGCCGGAATCGGTCTGGCCACCGCCCGGCGGATGGCAGCCGAAGGCGCCACCGTGTACATCACCGGACGCTCGGCCGACAGGGTACAAGCTGCAGCAGCCTCGATCGACGGCGACGTGCACGGCATCGCAGCCGACGTCAGCTCACTGGACGATCTCGACCGCCTCTACTCCGTGATCAGACAGAAGACCGCCCGAATCGACATCGTGGTCGCCAATGCCGGCGGTGGTGACCTCCTGGAGATCGGGAACGTCACCGAAGCCGTCTACGACGCCACCTTCGACGTCAACGTCAAAGGCGCCTTCTTCACAGTGCAGAAAGCCCTACCACTACTCGGCGATGGCGCCGTCGTCATCGTCGTGTCGTCGATCAGCGGCATCACTGCAGCGCCCGGCATGAGCGTCTACGGCGCCACCAAAGCCGCGCTGCGCCACCTCGCACGATCCTGGGCGCTGGAACTAGCTCCGCGTGGCATCCGCGTCGCCGCCTTGTGCCCCGGGCCCGTGGACACTCCTGGGATGGAGAAGCACCTTCGAGAAGCCGCCGCGCACGGAGACGCTGTGGGTCCGACCACTCCACTCGGTCGCCGCGGGGATGCCGCCGAAATCGCTGACGGTGCAGTCTTTCTCGCTACTGCCGACTTCTTCAGTGGGTCCGAACTGATACTCGATGGGGCCACCATCGCTTGACTCCCGGTACCCGAGAGATCAGGTGTGGACATGGGGTGAGACCGCAACTACTCGCGGAGCGGTACTGGACACAGAACTTGGGAAGCCACAGTCGTCAGGAAGACGGCACATCCCGCGGCCTATTCGGACAGTTCTGATACCGCGTGTTCCCAATACGGTACGGCCTGCCGGATTTCCGGCCGACGTGTTCGAGGATCCCGAACGACGGCGCCCAACCCGCCCACAGCCGCTGGATGGGGTTGGTGACGTGGCGATTGAACCGGGCCAGCCGCTGCGGTAATTGCATGGCTTCATCCAACCCGTTCTGGCCGGCGTTCGCGAGGGGGCACCCGCCGCCGGGATTACAGCCGATCATTCACGGTAGGTTCACACCGGCGGACTTTACTGCCCGATACCCCGCATTCGACGCTCTGCGACTAGAACTGATGGCGATGAGTACCGCAACCGACACCCCGGACGTCGGCGCCCTGCCCCTGGCGCCGCGCAACCCGCTGTCCATCCGGCAGCTGGCGAATGCGGTGCGTGAGCTCGACACCGGGCAGGAGCTGATCCGGGCCGCGGGCGGGCCGGTGACCCGCGTGCAGCTGGGGCCCAAGTGGCTGGTGCCGCCGCTGGTCGCGGTGTTCTCCCCGGAGGGCATCCGCGATGTCCTGGGCCGCAACGATACCTTCGCCGAGCGGTGCATCGTGCACGACGAGGTCCGGCACGCGGCGGGGGACAGCCTGTTCGTGCTGCCCAACGAGCAGTGGAAGCCACGCAAACGGGCCGTGCAACCCGTGTTCACCAAACACAACGTGCGCGCCTTCGGCGGGCATATGTCCAGGGCCGCGCAGACCGCCGTCGACGACTGGCGCTCGGGCGGCGTGGTGGACCTCGATGCCGAATGCCGACGCGTGACCATGCAGTCGCTGGGCCGGTCGGTGCTGGGCATCGACCTCAACGAGCGGGCCGGCGTCATCGCCGACCATATGCACACCGCATCCGCCTACGCGGCCGACCGGGCGCTGCGGCCGGTGCGGGCGCCGCACTGGCTGCCCACCCGGGCGCGCGGCCGGGCCCGCGCCGCGGTGGCGGCGATGCGCGAGGTCACCCGCGAGATCCTTTGGGCCTGCCGTGCCGACCCGGCCCGCGACGCCCCGCTCGTGCAGGCGCTGATCGCGGCGACCGATCCGGAGACCGGGCGGCCGCTCCGCGATGACGACATCGCCAACGACCTGCTGATTTTCATGCTGGCCGGGCACGACACCACCGCCACGGCGCTCACGTACGCGCTGTGGGTGCTCGGCCACCATCCCGACACCCAGGACCGGGTCGCCGCCGAGGCCGCCGCGCTCGGTGACCGGGAACTGACCCCGGCCGACGTGCCCGCGCTGGGCTACACGATCCAGGTGCTGCACGAGGCGCTGCGGCTGTGCCCGCCCGCTGCGGGGGTGGGCCGGCTCGCGATCCGCGATATCGCGGTCGGCGGATACCGGGTCGAGGCGGGCAGCCTGCTGGCCCTCGGCATCTACGCCGTGCACCACGACCCGGCGCTGTGGCCCGATCCCCGGGTGTTCGATCCGGACCGGTTCAGCCCGCAGAACACCCGCACCAGGGACCGCTGGCACTTCATTCCGTTCGCGGCCGGGCCGCGATCCTGCATCGGCGAGCATTTCGCCAGGCTGGAGACCGCGCTGGCGCTGGCCACCATCATCCGTAGCGTGGAGATCGTCGCGACGGACCGCGAATTTCCCGTCGATGTGCCGTTCACCACGGTGGCGCGGGGGCCGATCAGGGCGACGGTGCGCGGGCGCCGGCCCCGAACTATTACACCCTGTAGTTGACGGGTTTGCCTCGGCTGGGACACTGGTGGCCATGCCTGTCGACCAAGCCCGCGGGGAGCACAAGACCGAGCGCTCGACCCGGCTGTTCGCCGACGCCTGCACCGTCATCCCCGGCGGCGTGAACTCACCGGTCCGTGCCTTCAGCGCGGTGGGCGGCACGCCGCGGTTCATCACCTCGGCCAACGGCTACCGGCTCACCGACGCCGACGGCAACCAATACGTCGACCTGGTCGGCTCGTGGGGGCCGATGCTGCTCGGCCATGCCCACCCGGCGGTCGTCGAGGCCGTCCAGAAGGTCGTGGTGGACGGGCTGAGTTTCGGTGCCCCGACCCCGTCGGAGACCGAGCTGGCCGCCGAGATCATCGGCCGGGTCGCCCCGGTCGAGCTGCTGCGGCTGGTCAACTCGGGCACCGAGGCCACCATGAGCGCCATCCGGCTGGCCCGCGGCTACACCGGCCGCGCCAAACTGATCAAATTCTCCGGCTGCTACCACGGCCACAGTGACGCGCTGCTGGCCGACGCCGGCTCGGGCGTCGCCACCCTCGGCCTGCCGTCCTCGCCCGGCGTCACCGGCGCGGCCGCGGCCGACACCATCGTGCTGCCCTATAACGACGTCGCAGCCGTGGAAGCCGTGTTCGACCAGTTCGGCGCCGAAATCGCTTGTGTCATCACCGAAGCCAGTGCGGGCAACATGGGGACGGTGCCGCCGCTGCCGGGGTTCAACGCCGCGCTACGGGTCATCACCGCCCGGCACGGCGCGCTGCTGATCGTCGACGAGGTGATGACCGGATTCCGGGTCAGCAGGGCGGGCTGGTACGGCCTGGACCCGGTCGATGCGGATCTATTCACCTTCGGCAAGGTGATGAGCGGCGGGCTGCCGGCCGCCGCGTTCGGCGGCAGCGCCGAGGTGATGGGGCGGCTGGCCCCGCTGGGCCCGGTGTATCAGGCCGGGACCCTGTCGGGTAACCCGGTGGCGATGGCCGCGGGCCTGGCCACCCTGCGCAACGCAGACGATGCGGCCTACGCGCGGCTCGACGCCAACGCCGACCGGTTGACCGGCCTGCTCGGCGACGCGTTGACCGGGGCCGGCGTGGCGCACCGGGTGCAGCGGGCCGGCAACATGCTCAGCGTGTTCTTCACCGATGCGCCGGTGACCGATTTCGCCTCGGCCAAGGCCACCGAAACCTGGCGTTTCGCACCGTTCTTCCACGCCCTGCTAGAGGCCGGCGTGTACCCGCCGTGCAGCCCGTTCGAAACCTGGTTCGTGTCAACGGCCTTGGATGACGAGGCGTTCGCCCGCATCGCCGACGCCCTGCCCGCGGCGGCCCGGGCCGCCGCGGAGGCCCAGGCGTGACCGAGCAGGCGGCGCCGGTCCGCACGACCGTGCACGTGATGCGCCACGGTGAGGTGCACAACCCCGAGAAGGTGCTCTACGGCCGGCTGCCCGACTACCACCTCTCGGCGCGCGGACGCACCCAGGCGCAGGCGGCCGCGGACTGGCTGGCCGGCCACGACATCGTCTATGTGGTGGCCTCCCCGCTGGAGCGGGCCCAGGAGACCGCGGCGCCGATGGCCGAGAGCCACGGCCTGTCCATCGACACCGACGACGATCTGATCGAGTCGTGGAACGAGTTCGAGGGGCAGCGGGTGTCGCCGGGCGACGGCGCGCTGCGCGACCCGAGGAACTGGCCGCGGCTGCGCAACCCCAACAAGCCGTCCTGGGGTGAGCCCTACACAGAGATCGCCGGGCGCATGACGGCCGCGTTGCACCGGGCCAGGTCCAAGGCGGCCGGCCACGAGGCGGTGTGCGTCAGCCATCAGCTCCCGGTCGAGACGCTGCGCCGCGCGGTGACCGGACGCAAGCTCGCGCACCTTCCGCTGCCGCACAGCCGGCTGTGCAATCTCGCCTCGATCACCTCGTTCACCTTCGACGACGACCGGTTGATCCGGTGGGGTTACACGGAGCCCTGGGGAATCTGATGCGGGGGTCGGTCGCCCGGATCGCGGGCCTGGTGGCGGCGGCGCTGGTGGTGTCGCTCACCGGCTGCTCGACCGGTGACGACGCGGTGGCCCAGGGCGGCGGCACATTCGAGTTCGTCGCACCGGGCGGCAAGACCGACATCTTCTACGACCCACCCGAAAGTCGCGGCCGCCCAGGAAAACTGACTGGCCCCGAGCTGACCGACCCGTCGCGGACCATCTCGCTCGACGACTTCGCCGGCAAGGTCGTCGTGATCAACGTCTGGGGCCAGTGGTGTGGGCCGTGCCGCAGTGAGATCGGCCAGCTGCAGGAGGTCTACGACGCCACCCGGGACAAGGGCGTCGCATTCCTCGGCATCGACGTGCGCGACAACAACCGCGACGCGGCCGTCGATTTCGTCACCGACCGCAAGGTGACCTTCCCGTCCATCTACGACCCGCCGATGCGCACCATGATCGCGTTCGGCGGGAAGTACCCGACCACGGTGATCCCCTCGACGGTCGTGCTGGACCGCGAACACCGGGTGGCCGCGGTGTTCCTTCGCGAACTGCTGGCCGAGGATCTGCAGCCGGTCCTGGAGCGGCTGGCTGCCGAGCCGGCCCCGGCACCCGAGGCGTTTGGTCCATGACCGGATTCGCCGAGATCGCCGCCGCCGGGCCGGTTCTGCTGGCCCTGGGGGTCAGCGTGCTGGCCGGCCTGGTGTCGTTCGCGTCGCCGTGCGTGGTGCCGCTGGTGCCCGGCTACTTGTCGTATCTGGCCGCGGTGGTCGGGGTCGACGAAACCGACGCGACCGCGGGCGCGGCGGGGTCGGTCGGGGTGCGGACCGCGCGGCTGCGGGTGGCCGGGTCGGCCGCACTGTTCGTCGCGGGATTCACCGTGGTGTTCCTGCTCGGCGCGGTCGCGGTGCTCGGCATGACCACCACGCTGATCGCCAATCAGGTTCTGCTGCAACGGATCGGCGGGGTCGTCACGATCGTGATGGGTCTGGTGTTCGTCGGTTTCATCCCGGCGTTGCAGCGCCAGGCCCGGTTCACGCCGCGCCGGCTGTCGACGATGGCGGGTGCGCCGTTGCTCGGGGCGGTGTTCGGCCTGGGCTGGACACCGTGCCTGGGACCGACGCTGACCGGGGTGATCGCGGTGGCCTCGGCCACCGACGGGGCCACCGTGGCGCGCGGGGTGGGGCTGGTGTTGGCCTACTGTCTGGGGCTGGGGATTCCGTTCGTGCTGCTGGCGCTGGGTTCGGCGCGCGCCGTGCAGGGGCTGGACTGGCTGCGCAGGCACACCAGGACCATCCAGGTGTTCGGTGGGGTGTTGTTGATCCTGGTGGGCATCGCGCTGGTGACCGGGTTGTGGAATGAGTTCGTGTCCTGGGTGCGCGACGCGTTCGTCAGCGATGTGAGGCTCCCGATATGACCGACCTCGACTCGCGAGCAGATACCGCGGTACCCGAAAAGCGCCGTCCCGGGGTACCGGCGCGTCTGCTCGCGGTCGTTCGGAACACCTGGCGGACCCTCACATCGATGGGCACGGCGCTGGTGCTGCTGTTCCTGCTCGCCCTGGGCGCCATTCCCGGGGCGCTTCTGCCGCAGCGCAGCCTCAACGAAGCCAAGGTCGACGAGTACCTCGCCGCGCATCCGACCATCGGTCCGTGGCTGGACCGCCTGCAGGCCTTCGACGTGTTCGCTAGCTTCTGGTTCACCGCGATCTATGTGCTGCTGTTCATCTCGCTGGTGGGCTGCCTGACGCCGCGGATGATCGAGCATGTCCGCACCCTGCGGGCCGTGCCCGTGGACGCGCCGCGCAACCTGGCCCGGCTGCCCAAATACCACCGCGAACAGGTCAAGGCCGATCCGCAGGAGCTGGCGCAGACGGTGACCCGGCGGCTCAAGGGCTGGCGCACCGTCACCCGCCAACGAGACGGCGAGATCACCGAAATATCCGCCGAGAAGGGTTATCTGCGGGAGTTCGGCAACATCGTCTTCCATTTCTCGCTGCTCGGTCTGCTGGTCGCGGTCGCGGCGGGCAAACTGTTCGGCTACGAGGGCAATGTGATCGTGATCGCCGACGGCGGTCCCGGCTTCTGCAGCGCGTCACCGGCGGCGTTCGACTCGTTCCGGGCCGGCAACACCGTCGACGGCACCTCGCTGAACCCGATGTGTGTCCGGGTGCACGATTTCGACGCGCAGTACCTGCCCTCCGGGCAGGCGTTGTCGTTCTCGGCCGATATCGACTACCAGGCCGGCGACGATCTGGCCGCGGGTAACTGGCGGCCCTACCGGCTGGAGGTCAACCACCCGTTGCGGGTCGATGACGACCGGCTCTACCTGCAGGGCCACGGGTATGCGCCGTCGTTCACCGTCACCTTCCCCGACGGCCAGACCCGCAGCCAGACCATCCAGTGGCGGCCCGAGGAGCAGACCACCTTCCTGTCCTCGGGCGTCGTGCGCATCGACCCGCCCGCGGGCACCTATCCCGACCCGGAGCAGCGGCGCAAACACCAGATCGCGATCCAGGGGTTGTTCGCCCCCACCAAACAACTCGACGGCGCACTGCTGTCCTCCAGCTTCCCGGCGCTCAACGATCCGGCCGTGGCCGTCGACATCTACCGCGGCGACACCGGGCTGGACACCGGGCGGCCGCAGTCCCTGTTCAACCTCGACCCGCGGCTGATCGATCGGAACAGGCTGACCAAGGTGGCGCGGGTCAATCTGGTGCAGGGCCAGGACACCAGGCTCGATGACGGCACCGTCGTGCGGTTCGACGGGGCCACCCCGTTCGTCAACCTGCAGGTGTCGCACGATCCGGCCCAGATCTGGGTGCTGGTGTTCGCGATGTCGATGATGGCCGGGTTGCTGGTGTCGTTGGTGGTGCGCAGACGCCGGGTCTGGGTCCGGATCAAACCAGCTGGTGCGGGTACCGTGAGCGTCGAACTCGGCGGGCTGGCCCGCACCGACAACTCCGGATGGGGCGACGAGTTCGAGCGGTTGACGGAACGGCTGTTGGAGGGCCGTGCCGGGCCGGCAGAAGAAAAGGCGAAGCAGTGATTTCTGAGCACATCGATATCGGGCTGGCCCGCTACTCCGACTGGGCGTTCACCTCGTCGGTACTGGTGCTGGTGGGCGGGCTTCTGCTGCTGGCCGTCGAGCTGGCCTACAGTCGCGGCCGTCGGGTCGAACAGCGGGAGCTGGTCGGCGCCGGTGGACCGGCAGTAGTCGGCGCCGACAGCGCCGTTCCCGGCGTCGTCGGCGAGGAGCCCAAGCGGCCGTTCGACGAACGGGTCGGGAAATCCGGTCTGGCCCTGACCTACGTCGGCATCGGCCTGCTGTTCGTGTGCATCGTGTTGCGTGGCCTGGCCACCTCACGGGTGCCGTGGGGCAACATGTACGAGTTCATCAACCTGACCTGCTTCTGCGGCCTGGTCGCCGCCGCCGTCGTGCTGCGCCGCCCGCAGTATCGCGCCCTGTGGGTGTTCGTCCTGGTGCCGGTGCTGATCCTGTTGACGGTGTCGGGCCGCTGGCTCTACACCAACGCCGCGCCCGTGATGCCCGCGCTGCAGTCGTACTGGCTGCCGATCCACGTGTCGGTGGTCAGCCTCGGCTCGGGTGTGTTCCTGGTGGCCGGTGTGGCCAGCATCCTGTTCCTGGTGAAGATGTCGCCGCTGGCCGGCCGCGCCGACGGGCTGGGCCGGGTGCTCCAGCGCCTGCCCGACGGTCAGACCCTCGACCGGATCGCCTACCGCACCACGATCTTCGCGTTCCCGATCTTCGGCTTCGGGGTGATCTTCGGGGCCATCTGGGCCGAGGAGGCATGGGGCCGGTACTGGGGCTGGGATCCCAAGGAGACGGTCTCGTTCATCGCCTGGGTGGTCTACGCGGCCTACCTGCATGCGCGGTCGACGGCGGGCTGGCGCGACCGCAAGGCCGCCTGGATCAACGTGGTGGGTTTCGTTGCGATGGTGTTCAACCTGTTCTTCATCAACCTGGTTACCGTCGGGCTGCATTCCTACGCCGGAGTCGGCTAGCGGCCCCTCCCGGCGGGTGACCCTGTGTCCCGACGCCATGGCGCGCTATGGTCAGGCCGCGGGGGTGGTCTGCGAACAGGGGCGAGAGAGAAGGGGATTTCGTGTCCGAGTCATCCGAACACCCGGTATCCAACGCGGTGGACGTTTCCGAGACCCCGTCCGAGACACCACCCGACGCCGCGTCCGAAACCCCATCGGCGCAGCCCGCGCCCCCACCCGTTCCCACCAGCCCACCCGATGAGACGCCGGTCGTCCCCTCGGTGTTCGCACCGGTGCCCGGCTTCCGTAGCCAGAAACGGTTCAGCGACCCCGCCCAGCCCGGGGTGACCACCCCGCTGCCGGCCGAGTGGACCGCGCCGACGCCCCCGCACGGCATCCCGGCGCCCGCCGGGGGGTTTGCCCGGCCCGCCGCCGGTCCACCCCCGACCGCACCCGCGGCCCCGCCCGCTGACGGCGAGTTGTTCGCGACGCCCTACCGGGATCTGTCCACCACGGCGCTGCTCGGCCAGCGCAAGAATCCGCCCACCTCGGGTTGGCGCAAATGGCTCTACGCCGGGTCGTTCAAGAAGATCAACGTCGGCGAGAGCCCGAAGATCACCAACCGCAACACCCTGATCGCCGAGGTCGGCCAGCCGCTGCAGGGGTGCTACCGGATCGCCCTGCTCTCGTTGAAGGGCGGTGTCGGCAAGACCACCATCACCGCGACGTTGGGTGCCACGTTCGCCTCGATCCGGGGGGACCGGGTGGTGGCGGTCGACGCCAACCCGGATCGGGGCACGCTCAGCCAGAAGGTCCCGTTGGAGACCGCAGCCACCGTGCGCCACCTGCTCCGCGACGCCGAGGGCATCGAACGGTACAGCGACGTGCGGGCCTACACCTCGCAGGGGCCCAGCCGGCTGGAGGTGCTGGCCTCCGAGAGCGATCCGGCGGTGTCCGAGGCGTTCAGCTCCGAGGATTATCTGCGCGCGGTGGAGGTGCTCGAGCGGTTCTACAGCCTGGTGCTCACCGACTGCGGCACCGGACTGATGCATTCGGCGATGTCGGCGGTGCTGTCGAAGGCCGACGTGCTGGTGGTGGTCAGTTCGGGTTCGGTCGACGGCGCCCGCAGCGCCGCGGCCACGCTGGATTGGCTCGATGCGCACGGCCACCAGGACCTGGTGCGCAATGCGATCGCGGTGATCAATGCGGTACGGCCGCGTTCGGGCAAGGTCGACCTGTCGAAGGTGGTCGACCACTTCTCCCGGCGCTGCCGTGCGGTGCGGCTGGTCCCGTTCGATCCGCACCTGGAGGAGGGCGCCGAGATCAGCCTCGAACAGCTCAAACCCGGCACCCGCGATGCGCTCATCGAATTGGCCGCCGTCGTGGCCAGCGACTTCGCCGGGGCGCGCCGGTAGGCCGGCCCGCGCGGTCGTTCCGCGTCAGGGCCGGGGATTGTCGCCGTGCCCGAGCCGCCGCAGAAAGTCCGGATCGTCGTCGGGGCCGATCACACGCTTTCCGGATTGATTGCCGGTCGCCCGCGTCAATCGCCAGCCGACATACACCAGACAGGCCACAGCGAGAATCAGGAGTAGGTACGCCACTCGAAACCTCCTTGCTCCGAATATACGCGTCGTCGGTAGGCTCGGGCCCGTGTCAGCAAGTGGTCGCACCTCGCGCATGGTTACCGATGTCCTGGTATACGTGGCGGCCAGGCTGGTCCTGGTCGCGGTGCTGACCGCGGCGATCTACGTGATCGGACACCTGTTCATCGCCGACTTCCCGGTCGTGGTCGCGTTGCTGTTCGCCTTCGTGATCGCGTTGCCGCTGGGCATCTGGCTGTTCCGGCCGTTGCGGGAGCGGGCCACGGCCTCCATCGCCGTGTTCGACGAACGTCGACGCAAGGACCGCGAACAACTGCGGGCCCGGCTGCGCGGCGACGAGCCGCCGGCTCAGCAGTGAGAGAGGCGTTCGGCGCCGAATTCGTCGGCGCCGAAGGGTTTCTCAACTCGCCGACCTACGGTCTGCCGCCACAGTTCCTGGTCGAGGCGCTGCACCGGGTTATCGCCGACTGGCAGGCCGGAACGATGGACGCCACCTCGTTCGACGAGCCGGTGCGGCTCGGCCGGGCCGGATACGCCGCGCTGGTGGGGGTTCCGGTGGAATCGGTGGTGATGGCCGGCAACGTCTCTGCCGCTTTGGGATTGGTGGCCGCCGCGGTGCCCGACGGTTGCCGGGTCGGCGTCTTGACCGGCGAATTCACCAGTACCACCTTTCCGTTCGCCGCCCAGGCGGCCCGCGGTGTCACGGTCACCGAGCTGGCGCCCGACGAGCTGATAGCCGCCGCGGCCGAGTTCGACGTGGTGGCGCTGAGCCTGGTGCAGTCGGCCGACGGTGCGGTGTTCGACCAACGGCAGCTGCGCGATGCGGTGAGCGACAGTGACACCGTTACCGTGATCGACGTCACGCAGGCCGCGGGCTGGAAGCAGCTGGATCTCGGTTGGGCCGATGTCACGGTCGCGGCGGTGTACAAATGGCTGCTGGCTCCCCGGGGTACGGCGTGGATGTCGTTGAGCGACAGGGTCGCAGGGCGGATGACGCCGCATGCGGCGAACTGGTACGCGGGTGAACAGCCCTGGCAGTCGATCTACGGCCTGCCGTTGCGGCTGGCGTCGGATGCGCGCAGGTTCGACGTGTCGCCTGCCTGGTTCGGGGTACTCGGCTCCGGGCTGACCCTGCAGTGGCTGGCGGCGCTGGATTCCGCGGCGGTGCAGGCCCATACGGTCGGCCTGGCGAATCGGCTGCGGGCCGAGCTCGGTCGGCCGGCCCAGGATTCGGCGATCGTGTCGATCCCGGTCGCCGGTGCCGCGGATCGCCTCGAACAGGCCGGTATTCGCGCCGCGATCCGGGCCGGGGCGGTGCGGGTGGGGTTTCACCTGTACAACACCGAGGACGACCTGGACCGGTTGCTGGATGTCATGGGGGATAACCGGTAGGTGGCGTTGGGGGCCAGCGCCGAGGACATCCGGGCGTCCCCGCGCGAGGCTGGAGTTACTCGAATTGAGCTGGCCGACTTAGGAGTACTGCCGATCATGAGTAACCGTATCCGCATCTCGACCGCACTGGCCGCCGGCGCGGTCGCGTCCGCGCTCGTCGTCGCACCCGTCGCCGAGGCCGCCCCGACCGGGCCGGAATGTACCTCGGCGGGGGAGACCTCGACGTTGTGTCAGTCCGAAGGCAACGCGCAGATCACCGCCACCCCACCGGCCGTCGACTATCAGGCGCAGTACCCGTTCTTCGGTGCCTACGGTGGTGGGCTGTTGTTCCATCACGGCGGCGCCCACCGCGGATGACGTTGTGGTCAAACGGGATCGAGCGGGATCCTGGCCGTGATGGTGGTGCCCGCCCCGATCGGGCTCGATATGGTCAGCCGCCCGGACAACGCCTCGACCCGATCGGTGAGGCCGATGAGTCCGGACCCGCCACTGGTGACCGCGCCGCCGACCCCGTCGTCGCGGATCCGCAGGTGCACGTCGCCGTCGGCGACGGCGATGTCGATCTCGACCACGGTCGCGTTCGCGTGCTTGGCGGCGTTGGTGAGTGCCTCGGCGACGACGAAGTACGTCGCGACGCCCACCGATTCCGGTATCGGCCCCGCAAGGTCGAGCGCGAGATCGACCGGTACCGTCGAGCGCCGCGACAACGACCGGATAGCCGCCCCCACACCGCCTTTGGACAGCACCGCCGGGTGGATCCCGCGGGAGAACTCCTGCAGCTCGGTGGACAACGCCGATAGTTCGCCGACGATGCGGTCGATCTGCTCGCGCAACTCGGCGTGACAGCCGGTCAGCGACGCCTCAAGGGCCCGCATGGCCAGACCCAGTGCGACCACTCGCTGTTGAGCTCCGTCGTGCAGGTCACGTTCGAACCGTCGCCGGGCCAGGTCGGCCGCGGTCACGATCCTGGCGCGGGACGCCGTCAGCGCGGCCCTGGTCTGGGCGTTGCCGATGGCGGTGGCCACCAGATCGGCGAAATCGCCGACGCGGGCCTCGGTGTCGGAGGCGAATGCGTGCGGCCGGGCCGAACCCACGCACAGCATGCCGCGGACCTGCCCGTTGACCGTGACCGGGGCGCCCACCGCGGACCGGACCCCGATACTGCGGATCCGGGCGGCGGTGGCACCGCCGACGTCGGTGTAGTCGTCGACGCGGGCCGGCAGGCCGGTCTGGGCAACCGTGGCCGGAATGCTGCTGCCTTCCAGCGGCAGCCGTTCTCCGATGGTGAGTTTGGTGGCACCGCTGGGATCGCGCGATGCCAGCACGACCGCCGTCCCGTCGCCCGGATACAGCAGCAGTGCCACGTGATCCATGCCGAGGCCCCCGGCGAGTTCCTCGACCGCGGCGGGATACACCTCCTCGGGGCTCGACCCGCCGGCGACCAGGGTGGCGACCCGGCGCAGCGCGGCCTGCTGTCCGGCCAGGGCACTGACCGCCGCATGGCTCTTCTCGATGAGGAGCTGGGCCTGGCGTGCGGAGGCCGCGGCGCGATCGGCCTGGTATCTGCGGCGCTCGGCCTCGGCGGTGCGCAGCCGGGCCTGCCCGACCAGCACGTTGGTCAGCAGCGCCACCGGCACGAAGATCGCGATGGCCGCCACATCCTGGGACCGGGTGAGCATGAACGCACCGTGGGTCCGCATGTGGAACTGCACGTACACCACGGCGCTGACCACCGATGTCGTCACCGCCAGTCCGGTGCCCCACCCTGCCGAAACGATGAGCACGCCGAGCAGGAACACCGCGCCGAACGTGCTCTCGGGGGCCACCTGACGCAGCAGGTACACCAGCAGCGTCTCGGCGGCGATCAGGGCCACCGCGACCGCGATGCCCACCCTCAACGGCGGTGCCATCGGCCGCAGCACGAAACCCAGCAGGCGCGCACGCAGCGCCCGCAGGCGGCGGACCGGCGGTGACTGTGCGGCGGCTGTGGTACTCATCTGTTGGATACGAACGATGCGGCCGTACGGTTCATGCCCACGGCCCCAGCAGATTCCGGCTACCGGTAATGAAACCGGGCCCGGCGCCTGCCACGCTGAACAGATGAACGGCTTTGTGGGCATGGTGCGCTGCCTCATCGTCGATGACAGCGCCGGCTTCCGGTCCGCGGCAGGCACTGTGCTCGCCCACGGTGGCATCGAGGTCGTCGGTGCCGCGGGCAACAGCCGTGATGCGTTGCGATCCTGTCGTGAGCTGCTGCCCGATGTGGTCCTGGTCGACGTCGCGCTCGGCCAGGAGAGCGGTTTCGACCTGGCCGAGGAATTGCACCACAGCATCCTGGCGCACCGGCCCGCGGTGATCCTGATCTCGACCTACGCCGAGCAGGATCTCGCCGAGATGATCACGGCCAGCCCGGCCGTCGGCTTCGTGCCGAAGTTCGCGCTGTCGGCTGCGGCGATCGAGGCCGTGCTGGCCGGTGCCTTAGGCGATCACCGCGCTTCCAGGTAGGTGATGACGGCGCGGACCCGGCGGTGGTCGTCGGCGGCCTCGGTCAGGTTCAGCTTGGTCAGGATGCTGCGGACGTGCTTTTCCACGGTGCCCTCGGTGACCCACAGCCGGCGGGCGATGCCGGAGTTGGATCTGCCCTCGGCCATCAGCATCAGCACTTCCTGTTCGCGGGCGCTGAGCACGGCCAGCGGGTCGTCGCGGCGCCGGGCCGAGACCAGCTCAGAGACCAGCGCCGGGTCGACCACCGAGGCGCCCTTGGCGATCCGTTCGAGGGTTTCGACGAAATCGCCGACGTCGGTGACCCGGGTTTTCAGCAGGTAGCCGATGCCGTGCCCGCTGGCCAGCAGTTCGGTGGCGTGTTCGACCTCGACGTGCGCGGAGAGCACCAGGATGCCGGTCTCGGGGGATCGGGTGCGGATGATCTTGGCCGCGTCGAGCCCCTCGGTGGTGTGGGTCGGCGGCATCCGGATATCGACCACCGCCAGCTGCGGTGTGTGATCGGCCACCAGCGCAAGCAGTTCCGTCGCATCGGCGGCCTGGCCCACCACCTCGAAACCGGACCGGTCGAGCAGGCTGGCGATCCCTTCACGCAGTAGTACGTCGTCGTCGGCGACGACGACCCGCAGCGCACTCATCGCGATCCTTTCCGCGCCGGCCCATCCCGCCACCGCGAGAACGGTGAAACGGCCAGTGACCGTGTGTCAATTGCAGCTAACCGGAATTGTGTGAGTGTAGTCAGCATCCGGGCACGATGGCGGGCAGCTTTGACGACACTGCCTCGCGCACCAGCCAGGGTAGGACACCATGACAGCGATCGCGCTCCGGCCGTCGCGCTCCACGGATGGGGCGCAACGGGCGTGGGGGCGCTACGCGGTCGAGGCGATCGGAATGTTCTGCCTGCTCTCGGTGGTCGGGCTGGCGGTGTCCTCGGCCGACCCGTCCGCACTGATCCTGGGTGCGGTGGTGGTCGCGATGATGTACGCGGGTGGCCAATTCTCCGGTGGCCACTTCAATCCCGCGATCACCCTGGCGGCGTTGCTGCGTGGTCGCGTCGCCGTGCCGGTGGCGCTCGGCTGCTGGGCCGCGCAGCTCGGCGCGGTGGCCGGGGCGGCCGTGGTGTGGCGGCTGGCGGTGGATCCCGGGCGGTTGAGCGTCGCGCTGTCGACAATGCTGTCGGGCCCGCTGCCTGCGGCCGCGGTCATCGCCGGGCTCCTGCTGGCATTCGTCGGCGGCTACGTGCTCATCGGTGCCGAGCCCGCCGAACCCGCGGCCGCCGACCTTGCGGTGGGGGTCGCCCTGCTCGTCGCGGCCGGGACCGTCGCGGCCCTCGTCAACGGGGTACTGAACACCTCCGGCCGGCTCGAGGTGTTCAGCTGTTCGACCGTCGGGCTGTATCTGGTCAGCCAGATCATCGCGGGCGCCTTCGCCGGAATCGCGTTCCTCGTCGACGCCGTCCGCTGACTACCGCCCGAACGCGGCGCCCTTCTCCCGGTCCAGGTAGGTCTCGGATTTGTTGCGCAGGAAGAACAGGTACACGATGAGCGAGAGCGCGATGCAGATCGTGACGTAGGTGATGAACAGCGGCACCTGGTCACGTTCCTTGAGCGCCTGGTAGATCACCGGCGCGGTTCCGCCGAAGATCGAATTCGCCAGTGCGTAGCCGACTCCCACTCCGAGGGCACGCACGTGGGACGGGAACAGCTCGGACTTCACGATCGCGTTGATCGAGGTGTATCCGGTCAGGATCACATAGCCGACGGCGACCAGCAGGAACGACAGCAACGGCGAATGTGTCTGGGGCAGATAGGTGATGAGGACGTAGGTGTAGACGAGCCCGCCGAATCCGAACCACAGCAGCAGCGGTTTGCGGCCGACCTTGTCGCTGATGATGCCGCCGACGGGTTGCAGCAGCATCAGGAAGATCAGCCCGGCCAGGTTGATCCAGGTGGCCGTCATCGCCTGATCCTTGTACGTGGACTTGACGATTGTGGGCGCGTTGACGCTGTAGGTGTAGAACGCGACGGTGCCGCCCATGGTGATCAGGAAGCACAGCAGCAGCGGCCTCCAGTACCTGGTGAACAGCTCGCTCATCGAGCCCGAGCTGGTGTCCTGGCCCGCCTTGACCGCGTCGAGCTGCTCCTGCGACAGCGACTCGTCCATCGTGCGCCGCAGCCAGAACACCACGATCGCGGCCACGCCACCGACGGCGAAGCCGATGCGCCAACCGAATTCGTGCACCTGCTGGTTGTCGAACGCGGTCAGGATGATCAGCAGGGTGAACTGGGCCAGCACGTGGCCACCGACCAGGGTGACGTACTGGAACGACGAGAAGAAGCCGCGTCGTTCCCGGGTCGCGGCCTCGGACATGTAGGTCGCCGATGTGCCGTATTCGCCGCCGGTCGCGAAACCCTGCACCAGCCGGCACAGGATCAGCACGATCGGTGCGGCCATGCCGATGGTTTCGCGGGACGGCACCAGCGCGATCACCAGTGAGCAGGCCGCCATGAGCGAGACGCTGAAGGTCAGGGCGGCCCGGCGGCCCCGCCGATCGGCGAACCGGCCGAAGAACCACGAACCGATCGGACGTGTGATGAACGTGACGGCGAAGATCGCGTAGACGTACACCGTGGAGTTCTGGTCGGATTCGGCGAAGAACTGTTTCTCGAAGTAGGTGGCGAACACCGTGTAGACGTAGACGTCGTACCACTCGACCAGGTTGCCCGATGAGCCTCTGATGGTGTTCCAGATGGCCCGGCGGGTTTCGGCCCGCCCCGACGGCGTCGGTGGGTGTGCCTCGGTCGAAACGGTCATGCGCGTCTCCCAGGTGTGGTCGGCGTAGAAGTGCGACGGTCACGTTACGGCTTTTTCGGCGAGCAGACGCGCCGGTACCCGGAAAACGCGAATTCGGGGTACCGGCGCGACTGCTCGCGGGAGAGCCGGGTCTCTTGACGCATCCATGATGTCAACTTAAATTGACAACTATGGACGCGATCAACACCGACAGCCTCGGCAGCTCCGACCCGGTCGTGGGCCTGCGCGCGGTGGGTGCGCTGGAGCGGTTGCGCGAGGGCCTCGAGGTCATCCACGTGGCCAACGCCCGCGACCAGGGTTGGAGTTGGCAGGAGATCGCCGATGCGCTGGGCGTCAGCCGCCAGGCGGTGCACAAGAAACACAACCGGAGGAAGTGACCATGTTCGAACGGTTCAGCCGCAACGCCAAGGTGTCGGTCGTGCTGGCTCAGGAGGAAGCTCGCGAGCTGGCCGCCGACGACATTCGCCCCGAACACCTCCTGGTGGGAGCGCTGCAGAGTGCCGGCCGGGACCTGTCGGCCCTGGTGGCCGGGTTCGGGCTGACCGCGGATACGGTCCGCGGCCGGTTGGTCGCCGGGGAGGCGCCGGGCGACGAGTCCTTCGACGCCGACGCCGAGGCCCTGCGCTCGATCGGCATCGATCTACATGCGGTGCGCGACAAGGTGGATCGCACGTTCGGCGCCGACGCGTTCGACAATGCGCGGCGCCCGTCCGAGCGACGACGCAGGCGCCGCGGGCATATCCCGTTCACCAAGTCGGCCAAGAAGGTGCTGGAGCTCGCGTTGCGAGAGTCGTTGCTGCACAACGACGGCCACATCGGATGCGAGCACATCCTGCTCGGAATCCTTCGTGGCGGCGACCAGTATGCGCTCGGTCTGATCACCGAGCATGTCAGTGCCGACGTGTTGCGCGCGGGCATCGTCGGCGTCCTGGACAAAGCCGCCTAGTTTCTTCGCCGAGCAGACGCGCCGGTACCCGCACACGGCCAGTTTCGTCACGGTGGAGAATATCGACGTCTTGGACGAACTGGCTGTGGATTTCGATCCGGGCGTGATTAC
>NZ_JBSFPX010000023.1:0-54028 GCF_053588415.1 Mycobacterium sp. NPDC003449 | reverse complement strand
CGCCGCCCGTGCGAACCCGCACGCGCCGCGCCGGAACCGCTAGCTGGTGACGCCCTTGAGTTCGTCGCCGAGGGCCGCGGCTTCGGCTGGAGTCAGTTCGACAACGAGGCGCCCACCGCCCTCCAGCGGTACCCGCATCACGATCCCTCGCCCCTCTTTGGTTGCTTCCAGTGGACCGTCGCCGGTCCGGGGCTTCATCGCCGCCATCGAGTGCTCCCTCCAACTGAGCCGGCCCGCCTCAGCGGGCCAGGTTGGGGCCGAAGCCGTCCACTCGTTGACGGCACCCGGCGCTGAACTGCTACTGAACTACCCCTATTCTTCCCTATCGGCGACGCAGGGTGTGCAAAGACCCGTCGGATGCCGACCGCGTGGCGCCTAACTCGCCCGCGGAACCCAGCAGGCGGCGATATGGTCGTCGACCATTCCGGTGGCCTGCATCAACGCGTAGGCCGTCGTCGGGCCCACGAATTTGAAACCCCGCTTCTTGAGTTCCTTGGCCATCGCCTTCGACTCCGGGGTCACGGCGGGCACCTGGGACAGGTCGGCAGGCCGCGGACGGCGCGGCGGCGCGAACGACCACAGCAGCTCACCCAGGTCGACGTCCAGATCACCCACGGCCCTGGCGTTGGCGATGGTGGCTTCGATCTTGGCGCGGTTGCGCACGATGCCGGCGTCGGTCAGGAGCCGCTCGACGTCGGCGTCGGTGTAGCGCGCGACCCGCTCGGCGTCGAAACCGCCGAACGCCTTGCGGAAGTTCTCCCGCTTTCGCAGGATGACCAGCCAGGACAACCCGCTCTGGAAGGCCTCCAGGCTGACCCGCTCGAACAGGGCCTTGGAATCATGCAGCGGTTGGCCCCACTCGGTGTCGTGGTAGTCGCGGTAGAGGGTGTCGCCACCGGCGCCCGGCTGAGCCCAGCCACAGCGGACGCGACCGTCGTCGGCGGTGCCGACAGTCCGGCCATCGTCGGCGGTGCCGACAGTCCGGCCATCGTCGCTCATGACGGCTCGTCGGATGCCGGCCGCACCCGCCCGGCCGTCGCCGACACCTCGACATCCCCGGATTCGTCGTCCGGGTCGGCGTCCTCGTCGGGCACCCCGTACGCCGCGCGCACCGCGGCCAACTCGCCGCGCAGCGCGTCCAGTTCGGTGCCGAGCCGGTCCAGCACCCAGTCGACTTCGCTGGTCTTGTAGCCGCGCACGGCCTGGGCGAACCGCAGCGCCCCGACATCGGTGCCGGTGACGCCCGATGCGGGCAGCACGGTCGCGGTGGTCCCTCGGGGCAGGGGCGGCAGCGTCTCGCCGCGGCCGAAGATGACGCTGCCCAGCCCGAACAGCACCGTGGCGACCAGGACCAGCACCACCAGGTACAGCAGTATCAGTGTCACGTCTTCGATACTGCCTCACGCGGGTGACATGGCGGGCGCGCGCGGCCGCCATGTCACCGACGGACGCTAGGTCATCCTGGCGATCAGCTGCTCCGCGGCAGACGACATGTGTTCGTGCAGAAAGGAGAGTGCGCCGGAGGCGTCGCCGGCCTCGATGAAATCCACGATCGGGACATGCCGGTGATAGGAGGCGTTGGCGCGGGCGGGCGCGTCGCCTGCGGCGATCATGGTGATCCGGATGACGCCGCTGATGCTCGTCCAGGCCTGCACCAAGGCCGCATTGCCGGCTTGAGCGCAGATGGTCCCGTGGAAGTCGAGGTCGGCGTCCATGTCGTCGGCCAGCGACAGCGGCTCGCGCAGGCGCTCGAGTTTCGAGCGGATCACCCTGACATCTGCGGCCCGGTCCTGTCGCGTGCACAGGCGGCGCACCGCGATGGATTCCAGGCCGAGACGCACTTCGAAGATGTCGTCCACTTCGGAGGGTGAGACTTTGCGGACCGAGACCCGGCCGCGGCTGTCCTGGGTCAGCAGTCCCTCCTGCTGCAGTTGACGTAGGGCCTCGCGGAGCGTGGCCCGGCTGACCTTCATGGACGTACTGAGGTCGACCTCCCCGAGGTGCGTTCCCGGGGCGATGGAGCCGTCGGAGATGGCGGAGCGCAGATGGTCGACGACCGACTCGCGCAGGGTGAGTCGGGTCGGCACTCCCAGGTCGAATTGAGTCATAGAACCTCCGTGGTGAGACTACGACACCGTGATCAATATGTCGGGTTGACGAACTGTCGACATGTCGGCAGTATGCTGTGCGGACCATCACACCATCCCGAGGAGGCGGCGTTGCCGCAGCACAGCGCATCGCACACCGGACACCGGGTTCCGACCGTCGTCCTGGATGACGACCCGACCGGAACCCAGATGGCGACCGGTGTCACTGTCCTGCTGGACTGGTCGGCCCGGCGGATCGCCGAGGTGCTGTCCGCCGAGGGGTCGCTGTACGTGCAGACGAACTCCCGCGCCTTGGAGGAGCAGGCCGCGGTCGAGCTCGCCACCGCGCTGCGCGACGCCGTCGCCTCGGCGTCGGACGAGCTGGGCCGACCGGTCCGGGTGGTCTTGCGCGGTGACTCGACACTGCGTGGCCACGTCTTCGCCGAGTCCGAGGTCTTCGCAGGCGATTCCAGCCCGGTGCTGTTCGTGCCCGCCTTCCCGCAAGGCGGGCGGACCACGTCCAAGTCGGTGCACTACCTGGTGGTGGACGGGGTGCGGATGCCGGTCGGTGAGACGGAGTTCGCGCGGGATCCGGTCTTCGGGTTCTCGTCCTCGAACCTGGTGGACTGGGTTCGCGAGAAGGGCGGCGCGCACGGTCTGGCATTCCCCGTCGAGAACCTGCGGGCCAGCGGCGGCCGCGGGCTGGCCGAGCTCCTCATCAACGCCCCGGCGGGTGCCTGGGTGGTGCCGGACGCCGAGACCGACGAGGACATCGACCTGATCCACCGGGCCCTCGAGGCCGCCGAGGCCCAGGGGCGCGCCGTGGTCACCCGCTGCGCCGCGACGCTCGCCGCCCTGTGCGCGGGCGCCCTGAGCACCTCGCTGCTACCGCGTCCCATCGCGGTAGCGGGCGGAATCGACACCGCCGCCAAAGTTCTGCTGGTCTGCGGGTCGCACACCGGGGCCAGCACCCGCCAGCTCGCCGCGCTGTGTGAGCGGCACGGGATCCGGCCGGTGCAGATCCCGACCGATGAGGCCTTCGCCGACCCCGGGGCCGCCGGGGCCACCGCCGCCGAACAGGTTCTGCAGGCGTTCGAATCCGCGAACCTGATGGTGCTTTCCAGCGAACGGCACCGGCGCGCCGGCGACGACTCCCTGTCCCATGGCGAGCTCGTCATGCGCGCCCTCATGGCCGCCACCGCCACCGTCCTGCGCACCGTACGCACCGTGGTCTCCAAGGGCGGCATCACCTCGGCCGAGGTCGCGCGGATCGGTTTCGGGGCGACCGAGGCCACGGTGCGCGGGCAGGTCGCCGCGGGCATCTCCGTCTGGGACCTGCACACCGAAGGCGCGCCCGGCACCCAGGTTGTCGTCCCGGGCAACGTCGGCGACACCGGCTCACTCATCGATGTCATCGAGGCGATCGGCATCCACGTCACATCAAAGGAGACACAGCGCGCATGAGCGACGCTTGCGGAGCGAATCAACGATCTGAAATGCGGGAGCCGAGCTTGCGAGGCAACCGCATGAGCACCACGAGCGACGCTCAGGCTTCCCCGTCCGTCCTCATCACCGGCGCCGCCGGCTTCCTCGGCACCCTGCTGGCGCAGCGACTCCTCGCCACCGAATCCTTCACGGCCTGCGGTCGCGAGCTCGGCGCGCTGGGGCAGCTGACACTGCTGGATATCGTTGCGCCCCAAGCGCATATCACCGCCGACGGCCGTGTGCAGGTCGCCGTCGGTTCGGTGCAGGACACCGTGGCGGAGCTCGGCGAGTTCGACGTGATCTTCCACCTCGCCGGCGTGGTCAGCGGCGCCGCCGAGACCGACTTCGACCTGGGCATGCGGACCAATGTGGACGCCACCCGCCAATTGCTGGAACATGCCCGCGGCTTCGCCACCCCGGCCGTACTGGTGTTCACCAGTTCCCTGGCCGTATACGGGGCCGATCCGGCGATCGGTCCGGTCGGGGACGTGGACGACGACACCCTGCCACGGCCGCAATCCAGTTACGGCATACAGAAGTTCATCAGCGAGCAGCTGGTCGCCGACTACTCCCGCAAGGGGTTCATCGACGGCCGCACCGTGCGCCTGATGACGGTCTCGGTGCGGCCCGGCCGACCCAACGCCGCGGCGTCCGGCTTCATGTCCGGCATCGTCCGTGAACCCCTCGCCGGGGTGACCGCGCCGTGCCCGGTGCCCCCGGACACCGAGATTGCGCTCTCGTCCCCACGCCTGACCGTCGACGGCATCGTCACCGCCGCCGCCGTCGACACCGCCGGGTGGGGCAGCCGTACCGCCATGAATCTGCCCGCCCTGACCACCACCCCGCGCCGGATGGCCGACGCCATGGATCGCGTCACCGGCACCGACCGCAGCTCCCTCATCGAGTGGGGGAACGACGACGATGTGGCCGCGATCGTGGGGAGTTGGCCCTCGCGGTTCACGACGGCCCGCGCGCGGCGCCTCGGTCTGCGCCCCGCGGCCTCGTTCGACGAGATCGTCTCCGAATACCTCACCACCGTGGCGGTCACCGCCGACGCCTGACCAGAACCCCACAGCCGAAGGAGTCACAGCCATGAGCAACGCACAGGGTTACACCTACGACGATCTCTACGTCGGGATGGAGTTCAGGTCCCCCGGCCGCACCGTCACCGACGCCGACCTGGTCGGTTTCGCCGGTTTGACCGGCGACTATTCCGAACTGCACACCTCCGACGTGTACGCGGAGGCCAGCCAGTTCGGTCGCCGCGTCGCGCACGGCATGCTGGGCCTGGCCTATGCGCACGGCCTGATGTGGCCCCGCACGGGTGAACTGCGCCAGACTGCCATCGCGTTCCTCGGGATCAGCGACTGGCGCTTCCGCGGCCCGCTGTTCGTCGGCGACACGATGTTCGTCGACTACGCGATCGCCGAGCTGCGGGACAGCGAGTCGAAGCCGGACCAGGCGATCGCGACGTTCGACGTCAGGATCGTCAACCAGCGCGGCGAGACCGTGCAGCAGGGGCGCAAGGCCCTGCTGTGCTCCAAGGTGCCGCTGGCCGCCGTCACCGCCTCCGGTCAACACCCCACCCCAGAGGACACCAAGTGAGCGGTCGGCTCCAAGGACGCACCGCCGTCGTGACCGGCGCGGCCCAGGGCATCGGCGCCGGCGTAGCCGAGCGCCTCGTCTCCGAGGGCGCCAAGGTGCTGGTGGCGGACCTCGACCTCGGGGCCGCCGAGGAAACCGCCCGGCGCCTTGGCGGCGCCGCCTCACCCTTCCGGGTCGACGTGACGGACCGCGCAGGCGTCGACGCCCTCCCCGGGGCGGCGCAGGCCGCATTCGGCACCGCGATGGATCTGCTGGTGTGCAATGCCGGCATCCAGACCTGGACCCGCGCGGTGGACATAACCACCGAGGAATGGGATGCCGTGTTGGACACCAACGCCCGCGGCATCCTCTACTGCCTGCAGATGGCCGCCCGTGCCATGGCCGACGCCGAGCCCGGATCGTCCGAGGCCCCGGCGATCGTGGCGATGGCCTCCATCCAGGGCCGCCTGGCCGGACCGTACTACCCGCACTACTCCGCCTCCAAGGCCGCGGTGCTGAGCCTGGTGAAGTCCTTCGCGATGGCGCTGGCGCCGCAGGGTATCCGGGTCAACGCGGTGGCCCCCGGCATCGTCGACACCCCGCTGTGGGACCGCGCCGACGCGGCGCTGTCCGCGATCAAAGGCCAGGACGCCGGCGAGGCCAGGGCCGCGCGGATCGACGCCGTGCCGCTGCGGCGGCCGGGCACCGCGGCCGACATGGCGGCCGCAACGGCCTTCCTGCTGTCCGCCGACGCCTCCTACATCACCGGCGAATGCCTTCACGTGTGTGGCGGAGACCTGATGCTATGAACAAACTTCTGGCTCTCGCCGACGCCGCCGGCCTGGTGCCGTCCGGCGCCACGGTCGCTGTGGGCGGCAGCGGTTCGCTGCTGCAGGTACCCGAGTCCCTGCTCGGGGCGCTCGGTCACCGCTTCGAGGCCACCCGGTCCCCCACCGATCTGACGGTGGTCCATGTCATGGGGCTGGGAAACCACGAGGGCCGCGGCACCGACCACCTCGCCCGGCCCGGCCTGGTCCGCCGCTTCATCGGCTCGCACTTCGTGCTCAGTCCACGTCAGCAGCGGATGATCGCCGACGGCGAGGTCGAGGCGTTCGCGCTCCCGGCCGGCACGCTGTCGTTGACCTATCGCGAGATCGCCGCCCGCAGACCCGGTCTGCTCACCGACATCGGCCTGTGGACCCACACCGACCCCCGCGTCGGTGGGGGGCGGCTCAACGATGCGACGACGGACTGCCTCAGCCAGATCGTGGAGCTGGGCGGCCGGGAATGGTTGCACTATCCGGTCTTCGACATCGACGTGGCGCTGCTGCGCGCGTCGACGGCCGATCAGGCCGGAAACCTGAGCATGTGCGATGAGGCCGCGTTCAGCGACAACCTCGCCATCGCGCAGGCCGTGCGCAATTCCGGCGGGCTGGTGATCGCCGAGGTCAAGCGGGTGGTCGAAACCGGCACCATCCCCGGAGCCGAGGTGCGGGTGCCCGGCACGCTGGTCGATCACCTGGTGCTCACCGACTACCCGATGCAGACCCCGGTCACCGCATTCGACCCCGCCCGGACCGGGATGTTGCCACCCCGCGACGGCGTCATCGGACCCATCGACCTCGATCACCGCAAGGTGGTGGCCCGCCGTGCCGCCGGTGAACTGGAGGTGGGCGCCCTGGCCAACCTCGGGGTCGGCATGGCCAACGGGATTTCCCACGTGATCCACGAGGAGGGGTTGATCGACCAGGTGACCTTCACCGTGGAGCAGGGCATCTACGGCGGGGTCCCCGGGATCGGGCTGGACTCCGGCACCGCCGTCGACCCCACGGCCATCATCGACATGAGTAGCCAGTTCGATCTGTACGACGGCGGCGGCCTGGACTTCGCCGGGCTCGCCTTCGCGCAGATCGACCGCCACGGCAACGTCAACGTCACCAAGGCCGGTGACACCGTGATCGGTCCCGGTGGTTTCGTCGATATCTCGCAGCGCGCGGGCACCGTCGTGTTCTGCGGCACGGTCACCGGCGGAGGGCTGCACACCGAGATCGCGAATGGCGCACTGCGGATCGTGCGGGAGGGGCGCTACCCCAAGTTCGTCGAGGAAGTCGACGTTGTCACCTTCTCCGCCGCGCGGGCGCTGCGCGACGGCCAGCGGGTCGTCTACGTCACCGAACGCGCGGTTTTCGAATTACGCACGGACGGACTCACTCTCATCGAATTGGCACCGGGCCTCGACCTCGAGCGTGACCTGCTCTCGGCCATGCCGTTCCTGCCCAGGGTGGCTCCCGAACTTCGTGAGATGGACGCCCGGTTGTTCGCCGACGCCCCGATGGGCCTCACCCTGCGGCCCCGGCGGGTTCGTTCTCGCGGCGCCGAGCCCGAAAGGATCAGCACGCCATGACCGATGCCTTCGAGGGAATCCGGATCCTCGACTTCACCCAACTGGAGCAGGGCCCAAGTGCCACCCAGGTGTTCGCCGATTTCGGCGCCGATGTGATCAAGGTCGAGCGTATCGGCGCCGGGGAGATCGGCCGCCGCCAGTTCCCCACCATCGACGACTATTCACCGCACTGGTCGGCGACCAACCGCAACAAGCGCTCCATCTCCGTCGATCTGAAGCACCCCGAGGGGCGTGCGCTGATCCTGGATCTGGTCAAGGACGCCGACATCGTGGCCAGCAATTTCCGCCCTGGCGTCATGGACAAGCTCGGACTCGGCTGGACAGACCTGTCCGAGGTCAACCCCCGCATCATCGTGGGGTACGCCTCCGGGTACGGCCAGACCGGTCCCTATGCGCAGAATCGCGGGCAAGACCTTGCCGCGCAGGCCATCTCGGGACTGATGTCACTGACCGGCGCACAGGACGGCCCGCCGACACCGTCGGGCACGTTCATGATCGACTACCTGGCCTCGATGCAGTTCGCCCAGGGCATGATGATCGCCCTTGCCGCGCGCGAGCGCACCGGGCGCGGCCAGGTCGTGGATACCTGCCTGCTCAACGCCGCTGTGGCCAGCCACCTGCAGGAGGGCACCACCTACCTGACCCAGGGGCAGGAATACCCCCGTCCGGCCGCGGGTATCGCGCACTCGCACAACACCGCCCTGTACGGCACCTACCGGTGCAGGGACGGCAGCTGGTACGTCCTGGTCGGCGAGTTCTACATCCCCCGGCCCTGGCAGCAGTGCGCCACCGCGCTCGGCCTGCCCGACGACGTCGTCGACGACCCGCGGTTCCAAGACAACGAGGGCCTGCTGATGCATGCGGAGGAGACCACCCGGCTGGTGCGCGAGGCCAGCCTGCGCTTCGACCGCGATGAGCTCATGGAGCGCTTCGCGGCGCAGGACGTGCTCGTGGCCCCGGTGAACGACTACGCCGAGGTGTTCTCCGATCCGCAGGTGCTCCACAACGAGATGGTGCTGGCGGCCGAGGTGCCCGGCGTGGGTCCGGTGAAGTTCGTCGGGATGCCGGTCAAGCTCTCCGACACACCCGGCCGCCTGCGCATGGTGCCGCCGAGCCTCGGCGAGCACAACGATCCGGTCCTCACCGAGGCCGGCCTCGATCCGCAGCGGATCGCCGAATTGAAGACCGCCGGGGTGGTCGGTAGCGAACGCGACGAACAACGTGCCGGCGCCCGCACGCGCTGGTGACCAACCCATCCCTCCCACCGATAAGGAACGAGACCTCATGACGGCGTCCACCACGGCCAAGACCGCGACCACGCTTCGCCTGCCCCGCGCCGACGGCACCATCGCGGAATACACCATGCATGAGCCGGCGAGCTTCGAGACGCACCCGGCGCAGTTCACCTCCCGCAAGGTGTACGCCGCCGCCCATGTGGTGGCCGATATCCGCGGTGACTACCAGCCCGGCGTCCTGGCCCCCGTCGACTGGGAGTCCACCGTCGAATTCCGCAAGTACCTCTTCTCCTATGGCATCGGCATCGCCGAGGGCATGGACACCTCCGAGCGCGGCCCGCAGGGCCTGGACTGGAACCAGGCCAAGACCCTCATCCGTTACGGCAACGAGGCCGCCGCGCAGGCAGGCGCGGCCATCGTCTCCGGTGCGGGTACCGACCAGCTCACCGCCGAGAACCCGACACTGCAGCAGGTCGTCGACGCCTACACCGAGCAGATCGAGTATGTGGAGAGCTGCGGCAGCGCCGCCGTCATCCGCGCCTCCCACGCCCTCGTCGCCGCCGCGACGACGGAGGACGATTACCTGCACGTCTACCGCGAGATCCTGGCGAAGGCGACCAAACCCGTTGTGGTGCACTGGCTCGGCACGGTTTTCGACCCGAGCCTGCGGGGCTACTGGGGCCACACCGACCTCCGCGAGGCCATGCGCGTGGTGCTGACCATGGCCGCGGAGAACCGGGCGAAGATTCAGGGCATCAAGTTCAGCCTGCTCGACGCCGAGTTCGAGAAGGAGTTCCGCGAACTGGTCCCCTCGGGCATCGACGTCTTCACCGGTGACGACTACGGCTACACCGAGCTGCTGCTCGGCGACGACAAGTCACACTCGCACGGCCTGCTCGGCGTCCTGGACCCGATCGCCCCCATCGCCTCGCAGGCCTTCGCGGCGCTGGACCGCGGCGATCGCGAAACCTTCCGCACCGTCATGGATTCCACCATCCCGTTCGCCGTGAAGATGTTCGAGGCCCCGGCGGCGCGCTACAAGACCGGCACCGTCTTCATGGCCTGGCTGTCCGGGTTCCAGGACCACTACCGCCAGGTCACCGGCCGCGAAGGGCAGCGCTCGGTACAGCACCTCACCGACCTGTTCATCGGCGCCGACCGGCTCGGCCTGCTGCCCAACCCCGACCTCGCCGCCCACCGGATGCGTCTCGTCCTGGCCGCGGCAGGCATCGAGTGAGACCCCCATCCCCCGAAAGGACCGAGCAATGACGCTCAACCCCGAAGCCGTCGCGGCCGCCCCGGCGCGCGCGCCGCTGGACGAGAAGTCCGTCAAGCGCATTGCCCTCGCCGGGGGCGTCGGCACCCTCATCGAGTACTACGACTACGCCCTCTACGGTTACGCGACGACGGTCATCGCGCCGCTGTTCTTCCCGAGCAGCGACCCGGTCGCCTCGCTGCTGTCCGCGCTGGCGGTGTTCGCCCTGTCCTACGTGATCCGTCCGGTGGGCGGCATCGTGTTCGGTGCCGTGGGTGACCGGTTGGGCCGCAAGCGAGCCCTGCTCATCACCATCCTCGGCGTCGGCGCGGCGACCTCGCTGGTCGGCGTGCTGCCGACCTACGCCACGGTGGGTTTGTGGGCTCCCGCGATGCTCTTCGTGGTGCGCCTGGCCCAGGGCTTCTTCGCCGGTGGCGAGATGGGCGGCGCGGCGACGGTGATCTCCGAGTTCGCGCCCGCCGACAAACGTTCGCGCTTCGGCGCCTACGTGCCGATCGGCTGCAACGCCGGGTACGCGGTGGCCTCGGGTGCGATGGGTGTGGTGGCCGGCCTCATGAGCGACGCCAACCTGACGTCCTGGGGCTGGCGGATCCCGTTCCTGATCGGCCTGCCGCTGACGATCTTCTGCTACGTGATCCGACGCAGGCTGCCCGATATGGACGCCATCACCGGGGGCGCGGCCAAACACGGCTTCCCGTTCATGGGTCTGCTGCGCAAGTACCCCAAGCCGCTGATCAAGGGGCTCGGCCTGGGCATCGGGATCCAGGGCGGCGCGTTCATCGGTTCCACCTTCATCGCCATCTACCTGGTCAACGACCTCGGCTATCCGAAGAGCGCGGTGTACTGGATCACCTGCGGCGTGCAGCTCTTCTCGGTGGCGGTGATGCCGTTCACGGCGCGGGTGGCCGACCGGGTCGGCCTGTGGCCCATCGCGGTCCTCGGCCTGGTGGGCTACGCGGTCCTGACGTACCCGGGCCTGCTCCTGATGGATCTGAACAACCTGACGGTCGCCACCCTGGGCTACATGCTGATCATCGTGAACATGTCGGTGCTGCAGGTCTCCGCATATTCGCTGATCCCCCGGCTCTTTCCGGAGGAGGTGCGTTACACCGGCTCGGCGCTGATCATCAATCTCGCCGTGGTGATCGCGGGTGGCACGGCACCGTTCATCGCGACCCTGCTGGTGGAGGTCACCGGTGATCTGCGCAGCCCCACCTGGTACGTGGTGGCCACCAGCGTGATCGGTCTGATCGCGATGTTCACCCTTCGCCGGGACAAGGCCGTCTCCCGCGGCTGACCCCCGACAGGAATTCTCATGCCCATCGCCACGCCCGAGCAGTACCTGGACATGATCGCCAGGGCCAAGGCGGACCGCTTCGCCTATCCGGCGTTCAATGTCACCTCCTCCCAGACCCTCAACGCTGCCCTGCAGGGACTGACGGAGGCGGGCTCCGACGGGATCATCCAGGTCACCATGGCCGGGGCCGCGCACTTCGGCGGGCACACCAGGCACGGGCAGGTGGCCGGCGCCGTCGCCATGGCCCGCTTCGCCAGGGAGGTGGCGGAAAACTATCCGGTCAGGGTGGCGCTGCACACCGACCACTGCCCGCTCGCCTCCCTCGACTCGTTCCTGCTCCCCCTGCTCGAGGCAGGCGAGCGGGAGTTGCGCAGCAATCGCCCGCAGTTGTTTCAGTCCCACATGTGGGACGGGTCCGCGCTTCCCGTGGCGCGCAACATCGAGATTTCCGGTGACCTCCTGCGGCGCACCCATGAGTTGGGTGCTCTGCTGGAGATCGAGGTGGGCGCAGTGGGTGGCCAGGAGGACGGCGTGGAACATCACGGGCCGGAGTCCGAGCGGTACACCGACCCGGCCGATGTGGTGCGCGTCGTGGAAGCCCTGTCCCTGGGCGAGCGGGGGCCGTGGATCGCGGCCCTCACCTTCGGCAACATCCACGGCGTCGCCACCGGTGTGACGGCCGAGCTGCGTCCCGAGCTGCTCGGGGAGATCCAGGGTTTGATCGCCTCGACGTACGGCACCGACCCCAACCCTCTTGACCTGGTCTTCCACGGTGGGTCCGGCTGCAGCGACGGGGAGATCACCGCGGCGATCGGCCACGGCGTGGTGAAGGTGAATATCGACACCGACACGCAGTACGCATTCACCAGGGCGATCGCCGACTGGGTGCTGCGCAACTACGACGGTGTGCTGAGGGTGGACGGCAAGGCGGGTTCGAAGCGGCTCTACCAGCCGCAGGCCTGGGGCGAGGCGGCCGAGGACTCGATGGCCGTCCGCGTCGCCGACGCGGCGCGTTCGCTCGGCTCGGCCGGGAGGTCCCGCGGCCCCGTCGGGTCCGCGATATGAGCGCGGCGGTCCTGCGGGTGGGCATCGTGGGCTGCGGCGGCATCTCCCGAAATCACCTCGCGGCGTTCGGGTCGGTGGCGGGCGCCGAGGTGGTCGCGGTGTGCGATGTGGATCCAGGGCGGGCGCGGGCGACGGCGGAGGAATTCGGGGTCCGGTCCGCGTACGGCAGCGTCGGGCAGCTGCTGGCGCACGGGGTGGACCTGGTGTCGGTGTGCACACCTCATCCGACACATGAGGCCGTCGTACTGGCCGCCGCCGCGGCCGGTGTTCATGTGCTGTGCGAGAAGCCGATCGCCACCGACCTGGCGGCGGCCGAACATATGGTGCGGGCCTGCGACGAGGCCGGGGTACGGCTCGGGGTCTGCCTCCAGCGCCGGTTCTGGCCTGCGGCACAGCGGATGCACACGGCGCTGGCGTCCGGGGAGTTGGGCACGCCGATCCTCGGCGAGTGCACCGTGCTGCTGGAACGCACGGCCGACTACTACGGGCGCGACGCGTGGCGGGGCAGCTGGGTGAGCGACGGCGGGGGTGTCCTGATGACGCAGGCGATTCACCACCTGGACCTGTTGCAGTGGCTGATGGGCGACATCGCCGAGGTCTACGGGCGGGTCACGACGTTCACCCACGGCGACCACATCGAGGTCGAGGACTCCGCCGTGGCCACGCTGGCGTTCACCTCGGGCGCGATGGCCACGCTCCAGGCCACCACCGCGGCGAACCCGTCGCTGGGTGCCCAGGTACGGGTCACCACCTCTTCCGGGGCGAGCGTGCAGCTCACCGAATTCCCGGAGGGAACCGACGCCCGCATCGACGTCTGGGCCCAGAACGGCCGGTTGCGGTCCGAGGAACCGTTCCCGGCCGACGCCGAACCCCACGTGGAGTTGAGCGATATCAATCGCCGGCTCCTCCCGCACCACACCGCGCAGGTGGCCGACTTCGTGGCGGCGCTCCGCCGTGGCGGGCGACCCGCGGTCGACGGGCCCGACGCCACCCGGGCGCTGCGCATCCTGCTCGCCGTCTACGAGTCCGCACGGACGGGACGACCCGTCCGGTTCGCCTCGGCGCCCGGCACCGTGACCATCCCCGAGACGGTGCGGTCCACGGTCCCCTGACCCGGGATAACTAGCGCGGCCGCAGCGTGCTCATCGGCGGCCGGTCGGCCAGCGACACCGAGGACACCCTCGGGGTGAACCCGTCGCCGTCGGCGAAGAACTGGGTCAGCCCGATGCCGGAGTCGGCGATGCCGCAGCGCGACAGCAGGGTCGCGATCACCTGCCGGCTCATCGACGCCAGCTCGGTCAGCGGCCGGTTACGGTGCGTGCGGACCCCCAGGTTGACCTGCGCGATGGCGTCGAGGCCGAGCCGGTCGTAGGTGTCGACGAGCAGGCCGACCTCGACGCCGTAGCCGGGGGCGAACGGCACCGATGTGAGCAGTTCGCGGGTGCCGGCGTATTCGCCGCCCAGCGGCTGCAGCACACAGTTCAGCTCGGGGCGCAGCGACGCCAGCAACGGGCGGGCGACGAGTTCGGTGACCCGGCCACCGCCGTTGGCGTCCTCGCGGCCACTGATGTTCAGCGGGCGCCGGTAGAACCCCTTGACCAGGTGCACACCGTCGGTCGTGAGCAACGGGCCCAGCAGTTTCGGGACGAACATCGGGTCGGGGTCGATCAGGTCGGAGTCGACGAACACGATGATGTCGCCGGTGGTCGCGGCCAGGGACCGCCACAGCACCTCGCCCTTGCCGGGTTGCGGGGCCAGCTCGGGCAGCGCCACCTCACGGCTGACCACCCGGGCGCCCGCGGCGACGGCCCGGATCTCGGTGTCGTCGGTGGAACCCGAATCCAGCACGATCAGCTCGTCGACCAGGCCGCCCAGCAGCGGTGCGATGGTCTCGACGACCGATCCGACGGTCTCTTCCTCGTCCAGGGCGGGCAGCACCACCGATACGGTGCGCCCGGCCTTCGCGGCCAGCAATTCGGCAACCGTCCACGCCGGACGGTTCCAGCTGTGGTCGGTCAGCCAGCGGTGTCCGGCAACGCCATCGTCGACGGTCAGTTCAGGCAGCAGGTCTGTCATGCCAGTCCCCTCACTGTTCGTGCGGGCTTCCGCACTCCCTGGATCGACGCGACCATTTCCAGTACGCGCCGAGTGGGCCCCACCTCGTGCACCCGGAACATGGCGGCGCCGTCCGCGGCAGCGAGTGCGGTCGCGGCCAGCGTGCCTTCCAGGCGTTCGGTCAGGTCCACACCCAGAGTCTCCCCGACGAAATCCTTGTTGCTCAGGGCCATCAGGACCGGCCATCCGGTCTTAACAAGATCTTTTACGTGGCGCAACAAACTAAGGCCGTGGTAAGTGTTCTTGCCGAAATCGTGGGTCGGATCGATCAGGATCTTCTCGGCCGGCACCCCCACCGCCACGGCATGCTCGGCCGCCGCGGTGACCTCGGCAACGACGTCGTCGACCACGCCGCGTTCGGTGATGCCGTAGTTCACCCGGAACGGCCGGGTCCGCGGCACCGCACCGCCGGTGTGCGAACACACCAATCCCGCACCGAACTCGGCGGCCACCTCGGGCAGGCCCGGGTCGGCGCCGGCCCAGGTGTCGTTGATCAGGTCGGCGCCGGCCGCGCAGGCCTGCTTGGCGACGCTCGCCCGCCAGGTGTCGACACTGATCAGCTGGTCCGGGTAGCGGCCCCGCAGCCATTCGATGAACGGCAGCACGCGGGCCGATTCCTCGTCGGCGTCGACCGTGCTGCCCGGGCCGGCTTTGACGCCGCCGACGTCGATCACGTCGGCGCCCGCCTCGATGACGCGGGCCGCCGCTGCTTTGGCGGCGTCATCGGTGAAGGTGGCGCCCCGGTCGTAGAACGAGTCCGGGGTGCGGTTGACGATCGCCATGATCAGCGCCCGGTCACCAGCGACCGGGCGTCCGCAGAACGTTCTCCCCTCGCCCGTCAACACGCCTTCCATAGTGCCTGGTCGCCTTCGGGTGGGGTCCGGTCCGCCGGGCCCGTCGGCCGTTTTCCACCCCGGGGTCGTCGAAACGCGGGTTCACCAGCCCTCACGTCGAAAGCGGCGAGACCTGCTCAGCCCTTGGGCCGCTTACCCGCGACGACCTCTTCGGGATACTCCGGGTAGAACGGCAGATATCCCTCGTCGCGGCCGGCCAGCACATACAGCGGGTCCTCGATATCGGATGCGTAGCCCTGTTTGCGCAGGTCAACCTTCTGGCTTTTGAACGTCGAGGTGTGGGCCAGCTCGGTCACCACCCGCACGAACAGCGGCACCGCGTAGCCGGGCAGGCGTCCGTAGAACGCATCGGCCAGCGCCTTGCCGTCGAACTCCTGACCGTCCTTGAGCTGCACCGCGGCCATCCCGGCCCGCCCGCCCGCACCGGGAACCTCGACCCCGAACACGGTGCACTCCTCGACCATCGGGTGCCCGCTGACGGCGGCCTCGACCTCGGTGGTGGCCACGTTCTCGCCCTTCCAGCGGAAGGTGTCGCCGAGCCGGTCCGCGAACGCCGCGTGCCCGAATCCCTGCGAGCGCATCAGGTCACCGGTGTTGAACCAGACGTCCCCGTCCTTGAAGGCGTTCCGGACCAGCTTCTTCTCGGTCGCCGACTTGTCGGTGTACCCGTCGAACGGCTGGAACGCGCTGACCTTGGACAGCATCAGGCCCGGCTGACCCGATCTGACCTTGCGCAGCCGCCCGTCGTCACCGCGCCTCGGTTCCCCGCTCTCGGCGTCGTATTCGACGAACGCGACGGGGCTCGGGCAGATCCCGGTGGACTTCGACACGTTGAACACGTTGACGAACGCGGTGTTGCCCTCGCTGGCCGCGTAGAACTCGCAGACCCGGTCGATGCCGAACCGCTGGGTGAACTCGTCCCAGATCGCCGGCCGCAGACCGTTGCCGACGATCACCCGGATCCGGTGCGCCCGGTCGGTCGGTTTGGGCGGCTGGTTGAGCAGGTAGCCGCAGATCTCGCCGATGTAGACGAATGCGGTGGCGCCGTAGTCGATCACCTCATCCCAGAACCGCGACGCCGAGAACGATTTGCCCAGCGCCAGCGCGGCACCCGAGTTGAGCGCCGATCCGACGGCGACGGTCAGCGCGTTGTTGTGGTAGAGCGGCAGGCAGCAGTACAGGGTGTCGTCGCTGTGCAGCCGCAGGCCGAGGCCGCCGAATCCGGCCAGCGCCCGCAACCACCGGTAGTGCGTCATCACACTGGCCTTGGGCATCCCCGTGGTGCCGGAGGTGAAGATGTAGAACGCCTTGTCCTTGGCGAGCACCGCCGACGCGCTGGCCGGGTTGCCGGTCGGGGCGGTGGCGGCGAGCCTGCGCAGTTCCTCGACGGTCATCAGGCCCTGCGGTTCGGCCCCGGATTCGGTGATCGCGTCGATCAGATCGGACTCGGCGACGACAGCGGTGGCGTTGAGCAGCCCGAGACTGTGCCCCAGCACCTCGCCACGCTGGTGATAGTTGAGCATGCCCGCCACCGCGCCGCATTTGACCACCGCGAGCATGAGCAGCACGGCGTCGGGCGAGTTACGCAGCATCGCCCCGACCACATCGCCGTGGCCGACGCCTTTGGCGGCCAGGACGGCCGCATACCGGTTGACGGTCTCGTTGGCCTGTTTGTAGGTGATCCGCTCATCGCCGAACTTGAGGAAGACCCGGTCGGCGAACTGCTCGGCCCGGTCCTGGAACACCTTGCCGATCGAGGTCTTGGCGGTCGGCCTGGCCAGAAACCCGGTGAGCACCCCCCGGACGATCACCGGCGCGTCCATGAGAAGCCTCGGCACCTGGGTGGCGATGTCGAGCAGGCCGACGCTGCTCCTGGTCCCCGATTTCTCGTCGGTCATCCGGTCGAATCCCCTCACGTTGGTGTGGGCAACACCTTAGCCACGCAGGTGACGGGTGTTACCGCCGGTTCCACCTACGGGGCGCAGGCGTCGAGCGCGGCCTCCACCTCGTCGACGACCACCAGGCGGTCCAGGGCCGACGGCGCGACATACCCCGTCCCCACCAGCCCGCGCAGCCAGGTCAGCAGGCCGTCGTAGTGCCCGAACGGATCGAGCAGGATCAGCGGCTTGTCGTGCATGCCGAGGTACCCCGCAGTCCAGGCCTCGAAGAACTCCTCGAGGGTGCCGATGCCGCCGGGCAGCGCGATGAACGCGTCGGAGCGGTCTTCCATCTCCTTCTTGCGTTCCCGCATGGTGTCGGTGACGACGAGTTCGGCGGCGTCGACGTCGGCGAGTTCACGGTGGACCAGCGCCTTGGGGATCACCCCGATGGTCTGACCGGACTTGGACCGTGCTCCCCTGGCCACCGCGCCCATCGCCGAGACGTTGCCGCCGCCCGAGACCAGCGTCCAGCCGCGACCGGCGATCGCCGAACCGACCTGGCCGGCCAGCGCGAGCAGTTCCGGATGCGTCGGACCCGACGCGCAGTACACACACACCGCCCACTGGCGGTCACCTTCATCTGACACCCGCCCAACGTAAGGGTTCGGCATGAACGTCGGATTTCCGGCCGGGGTAGTTCGGTCGCCACTAGATTCGGCACCATGCCTGTCGATTGGGTGATCGCGCCAGGGGATCGCACGCTCGACGGTGTGGAGGCCGGGTTGCGGGAGCGTTCAGGTGCGGCGCTGCTCGGGCCCGACGGCGTGGGTAAGACCACGCTGGCCCGCGCGGCTGCGGACTGGATCGGCCCGGATTTCCGGCGGACGCTGTGGATCTCGGGAACCGAGTCGGGGGCCGCGGTCCCGTTCGCGGCCGTCGCGCATCTCATCGACGTCCCCGATACCGGTAAGACCGCCGAGGTGCTGCGCCGGGCCCGCGAGTCGCTGGGCACCGACCTGCTGGTGGTGGTCGACGACGCGCATCTGCTGGACCGGCTGTCGGCGGCCCTGGTCTTCCAGTTGGCGGTCGGCGGGGCCGCCAAGCTCATCGTCACCGCCGCGGCCGACCGCCCGGTGCTCGACGAGGTGTCGGCGCTGTGGCGTGACGGGCTGCTGGCCCGGATCGAGGTGCGGCCGCCCGGGCACGACGACGCCCGGCTGGCCGACCAGGTGGCCGATTTCATCGCCGACCTGCCCGGGGACGCGGTCGGCCCGCTGGGCTACCTTGCGGTGCACGATCCGCTGCCGCTGGCCGATGTGGTGGCGTTGACCGGTGCCGACGCCGTCGAGCACGCCCGGGGCGCCGGCGCGCTGCGGGTCGACGGCGCCATGGTGCGTTGTGCGCATCCGCTGTTTCTCGAGACGGTCCGCTCGTCGGTGGGCGGGCCGGGCCTGCGCAGGCTGCGGACCGCGCTGGTGCGGCGGATGGCCGACGCGCCCAGGGACGGGGTGGTCGACCGGCTGCGGCTCGCGGTCCTGGCCCTCGACAGCGATTGCGCCATGCCCGCCGCCGAACTGTCGGCCGCGGCGGCCGAGGCGTTGCGCGTCGGCGATCTGGGGTTGGCCGAACGGCTGGGCCGGGCCGCGGTGGACGCCGGTGGCGGGTTTGCGGCCCGGCTGAACCTGGCCTACGCGCTGGCCTGGCAGGGCCGCGGCCGGGAGGCCGGTGCGGTGCTCGACGAGATCGACCCGGCCGGGCTCGACGAGCCCGACCTGATGGCGTGGGCGCTGCCGCGGGCGGCCAACCAGTTCTGGATGCTCTCGGAGCCGGAGCGGGCCACCGCGTTCCTGCAGGCGACGCAGCGCCGGGTGTCGTCGGCTGCGCGGGTGACGCTGGATGCGCTCTCGGCCACGTTCGCGATGAATTCCGGTGCGCCGCAACGGGCTGTCGAGACCGCGGCCGAGGTGCTGGGCGCACCCGATGCCGATGACACCGCGATCGGGTGGGCGGCGTCGGCCGCGGCGTTGAGCTGTGCGCGGATCGGCCGGTTCGGCGAGGTCGACGCCATGGCGCAGCGTGCGCTGGACGCCGGGCAGCCGGGATTGTTGCGTTTCACCAGTGGATTCGGTCAGACGACAACGCTGCTGCTGGCCGGTGAGCTGGACCGGGCGCAGACCCTGGCCGGGCAGCTGACCGATTTCGTGCAGTTGCAGCAGCCGGGCCGGGCCATCGGTGAGGTCCTGATCGCCGATGTATTGCTGGTGCGCGGACAGTGCGATGACGCGATCGCGTTGTTGCGCAGGGCGACCGGCGCGTTGGCGCCGACCGGCTACTCCTGGGGGCCGCTGGCCTGGATGTTGTTGGCACAGGCCCTCGGACAGCGCGGCATGCCGATGGAGGCGGTGAAAGCGTTGTCCCGCGCCGAATCCCGGCATGGGCTCAAGTCGATGCTGTTCGCCCCCGAGCTCGGATTGGCGCGGGCCTGGACCTGCCACGCCCGCAAGGATCCGGTCGGCGCGGTCACCGCCGCCCGCGATGCGGCCAAGGCAGCCGAGCGGGGCGGGCAGTCGGCCGTGGCGTTACGGGCCATGCACGACGCGGTGCGGTTGGGCGATACCCGTGCCGTCGACGGGCTGGAACGTGTCGGGCTGGACTGCGTGTTCGGCCGGCTGACCCGGGAGCACGCCCGGGCGTTGACGAGCGGCGACAGCGCTGGGCTGCAGCGGGTTTCGTCGTCCTACGCGGCGCACGGCATGGCGGCGGCCGCCGCGGACGCCACTCGGCAGGCCGCCCGGTAAAATTCCAGCCGCCGCGTGATCGTGAGGGGACCCGATGACACAGTTCAGCGCCCATCTCAGCGCCATGGACAACTGGAAGCAGCAGTTGGGCGATGTCAGCGCCGACGTGACGAACCTGATCGACGGTGCGCCCGCGACGTCGGGGGTGACCAGCAGCCACGGCGCGATCGGCTACCCGATGCAGACGTCCTTCGATGCGGCTCGGTCCGCCAGGGGCGGCGCGATGGTCGCCACCCGGGCCGCGTCGTCGCAGATCTCCGAGTTGCTCGGCCGGGCCGCGCAGGCCTATGAGCGCGGGGACACCGCGGCCGCCGACGGCCTGCGGGCCCAGGCTCAGCAGCTCGAAGGCGGCTCCCCCGCCTCGGCCGGGGCGGCGCCCGCCGCGGGTGGCGGTGGGCAGGCGGCCGGCCAGATGTTGAGCCAGTTCGGCCAGATGGCCGGGCAGATGGGTCAGCAGGTCGCCCAGCCGCTGCAGGCGATGTCCCAAGGCCTTGGCCAGATCCCGCAGCAGGTGTTGCAGGGTGTGCAGGGCATCGTCGAGTCCGCCACCGGCGCGGCCGGTGACGCGGGTGTGCCCGATGCGGTGGCCGAATCCGCTGGCGAGGCCGACCCGCCGGGCCGGGACGATCGGGGCGAGGAGCCCCACCCCGAACAGCTCGGTGGGCGGGCGGATTCCACCATCGGGCCGGGTGGTCAGGCCGGCGCCGGCGTCACCCAGGTCCGCGGCATCAGACCGCAGAACCCGCCGACATAGCGCCGAGCCCGCCTCGCTCCAGCCGCAACCAGCGGTCGATGCCGATCGCGTCGAGGAACCGGTCGTCGTGGCTGACCACGATGAACGCCCCCCGGTAGGCGTTGAGCGCGGATTCCAGCTGCGCGACGCTGACCAGGTCCAGATTGTTGGTCGGCTCGTCGAGCAGCAGCAGCTGCGGGGCCGGCTCGGCGAACAGCACACACACCAGCGTCGCGCGCAACCGCTCACCACCGGACAGCGCACCGACCGGCAGATGGATCCGGTCACCGCGAAACAGGAACTGCGCCAACAGGTGCATCCTGCGGGTGTGCGACAGGCTGGGAGCGGCCGCGGCCAGGCTCTGGGCCACGGTCCGTTCGGGGTCGAGCAGATCGAGCCGCTGCGACAGGTAGGCGATCCGCCCGTCGGCGCGCTGCAGCTCGCCCGAGTCCGGCTGCAGCCCACCGTCGATGATCCGCAGCAGCGTCGACTTGCCCGCGCCGTTGGCACCGGTCAGTGCGATCCGTTCGGGTCCGCGAACCGAAAGGTCGATCCCGTTGTCGGCGAACAGTTTCTGCTCACCCCGACCGACCTGCAGACCCTCCCCGGAGAACAGGGTGCGGCCGGCAGGCACCACGGTGCCGGGCAGATCCAGCACGATCACCTTGTCATCGCGCAGCGCACGTTCGGCATCGTCGAGCCGGGCCCGGGCATCGTCGACCCGGCGCGAGTGCACGCCGTCGGAGCGGGCCGCGGACTCCTGCGCATCGCGTTTCAGCTTGCCCGCGACGATCTTCGGCAACCCGGCGTCCTTGACGTTGCGGGCCGCGTTGCCGGCCCGGCGGGCCGCACGCTCGCGCGCCTCCTGCATCTGGCGCTTCTCCCGCTTGAGCTGCTGTTCGGCCGTGCGGACGTTGCTCTCGGCCACCAGCTGCCCGGCCTGCACCGTCTCCTGATATGCGGTGAAATCGCCGCCGTAGAAGATGATTTCGCCTCGATGCAGCTCGGCGATCTGGTCGACCCGGTCCAACAGCACCCGGTCGTGGCTGACCAGAAGCAGACATCCGGTGTAGTCGTCCAGCGCGGAGTAAAGCCGCTGCCGCGCATCGCCATCCAGGTTGTTGGTGGGTTCGTCGAGCAGCAGCACGTCGGGACGCTTCAACAGTTCGGCGGCCAGGCCGAGCGAGACGACCTCCCCACCGGACAGCGTCCCCAGCCGACGGCTCAGGTCGAGTTCGGCCAGGCCCAGCCGGTCCAGCTGGGCACGGGAGCGTTCCTCGATGTCCCAGTCGTCGCCGATGGTGCCGAACACCTCGTCGCTGGCATCGCCCTCGGCCAGCGCCGCCAGCGCGTCGAGCACCGGCGCCACCCCCAGCACCGCGGCGACGGTCAGATCGGCCTGGAACGGAAGCGTCTGCGGCAGATAGCCGACGGTGCCCTCGATGGTCACCGACCCGGCCGCCGGCCGGTACTCACCGGCGATCAGTTTGAGCAGTGTGCTCTTGCCGGCACCGTTGGGTGCGACGAGGCCGGTGCGGCCCTGGCCGACCGAGAAGGACAGATCCGAGAACAACTCGGTGTCATCGGGCCAGGAGAAGGAAAGATTCGAACAGACGATAGACATGCTGAAACCCCACGGGAAACGCGTACGACAGCGCGCACGCGGATAAGGACAGGACGACGAGAACGAAGGGCCGGGATTTACCCGGAGACGGCCTCTTCGTTGTCACTGTGTCCCAGCATGTTTTCCCACTTCGGTTGGCAGCAGATGCGACTCCCTATGTTAGCCGCGCACGCAACCGGTTTAAACGAGCCGTGGCCGGCGAGTACTCGACTCGCCGGCCACAGCAGGAGATCAGCGCTGGGGGTATCCGCCGCCCTGTGGCGGGTAGTTGCCGGGCGGCGGGCCGTAGCCCTGGCCGGGATCGTAACCCTGGCCGGGATATTGCCCCGGATACTGGCCCGGATCCTGGTAGGGCTCCTGGTAGTGCCGCGGGTCGGGGCCGCCGGCAGGCGGTTCGGCATGGCGCGGCGGGTACTGCGGTTGTGCGGCCTCCATATGCGTGGTCGGCGTGTCGCCATGCTGGCCGTAGCCGGCCTGCGGTGCCGGGTGGCTCCGGTAAGCCTCGGCAGCCTGAGCGGTCTGGGCCGCCTGACTGGCCTGGCTGGACCGGTAGGCCTCGGTCTGGCTGCGCAACGCGGGGATCTCGGCCTCGATGTTGCCCAGCCACCGGCCCCACCGCTCCTGCATGGGACGCACCAGTCCGCCACCGACGCCGACGACCGCGATACCACCGATCGTGGCGAGCACGGCGATCAGCACCGGCGTGGTGACCGTGGTGGCTATGCCGATCTGGTTGAGCGCGGCGATGATGCCGACGCCCCACACGAAGACCGAGGCCAGAGTCCCCAGCAGCTTGCCGTAGGACAGGCCGCCGAGCACATTGGTGATGAGGGTCTTGAGGCCCTTGGCGATGGCCCCGACGATCACGATGATGACGAGCGCGATGAAGAGCTTCGGCAACCAGGCGACCACGCTGGCGAGCAGTTCGCTGACCGGGTTGGGGCCCCACACGCCGAAGCCCATCTGCAGTGTGATCAGCAGGATCGCGTAATAGGCGAGCTTGGCCAGGATCTCCGACGCGTCGTAATTACTGCGGGCCAGCACTTCCCTGAGGCCACCCCGCTCGACGATGCGGTCGAACCCGATCTTGTTGAGGAGGGTCTTGACGATCTTTGCGACGATCTTGGCGATGATCCAGCCGATGACCAGGATCACCAGGAAGGCGACGAGCTTCGGAACGAAGGTTGCTACCGAGGACCACGCCTCGGACAATCCCCCCTGGAAGTCGATCGCCAGATAGGCGGTTGACACTGTCTCTCCTTTATCGAGTTATCGGACGCGGCCCAGACCGTTTACCGAAAACAACACGTCACACGAGGAAACGTGTTAAGAGAGTTCCCCCCAAGGAGCCCCCTGCAGCCGAGCCGCACAGTCACCCTAACCCGATTGAGGCGGCCCTAGCCAGCCTTTGCTAGACGCGTTCAGGCCGAAAGGTAGCCGCGCAGCATGCCCGCGGCGGCTGTGATCTGCGCGATCTCCACCCGCTCATCGACCTTGTGCGCGAGATTCGGATCGCCCGGCCCGTAGTTGACCGCCGGAATCCCGAGCGCGGCGAAACGCGCGACGTCGGTCCAGCCGTATTTGGCCCGGACCGCCCCGGCGGCGGCCACCAGTGCGGCCGCGGCCGGCTGGCTCAGGCCGGGCAGCGCACCGGCCGCGGCGTCGGTCAGTTCGATGCCGACGTCGAGCCCATCGAGCACCTCGTGCACGTGGGCCACCGCCTGATCGACGCTGCGATCGGGGGCGAACCGGAAATTGACCGTCACCGACGCGGCGTCCGGGATGACGTTGCCCGCGATGCCGCCGTCGATGCCTACCGCCGACAGCCCCTCGCGGTACCCGCACCCGTCGATGTCGACTTCCCGCGCGCGGTAGGCCGAAAGCCGGTCCAGTACCGCGCCCAGTTTGTGGATCGCGTTGTCGCCCAGCCATGATCGCGCCGAGTGCGCCCGGGTTCCCGCAGTGCTCACGACGACGCGGATGGTGCCCTGGCAGCCCGCCTCGATGAAGCCGCCGGACGGCTCGCCCAGGATCGCGACGTCGGCCCGTAGCCAGTCCGGCAGTTCGCGTTCGATGCGGCCCAGCCCGTTGGCGCCGGACTCGATCTCCTCGCAGTCATACATCACCAGGGTGAGGTCGTGGGCCGGCTCGGCGATGGTGGCCGCCAGGTGCAGGAACACCGCGTCACCGGACTTCATGTCCGAGGTGCCGCAGCCCCACATCTCGCCGTTCTCGATGCGGCTTGGCAGGTTGTCGGCGGCGGGCACGGTGTCGATGTGGCCGGCCAGCATCACCCGCGACGGCAGGCCCAGGTTGGTGCGGGCCAGCACCGCGTCGCCGGACCGGATCACCTCGAACTGCGGTGCCTGGGCCCGCAACGCGGCCTCGATCTCGTCGGCGATGCGCTGCTCGTGGCGTGACTCGCTGGGGATGTCCACCAGTGCCGCGGTCAGCGCGATCGGATCGGCGCGCAGGTCTAGCCCCATGGTGTCCGAGGCTAGTCCAGTAACCTTGGCCAACGTGACTGCCGCATCTGGCGTCGGCCTGGCCACCATCGCCGCCGACGGAACCGTTCTGGACACCTGGTTTCCCGCTCCCGAGCTGACCGCCTCCGGCGCGGCCGGCACCGTGAGGCTGACCGGCGACGACGTACCCGCCGAGCTGGCCGCGCTGACCGGGGCCGACGAGGACCGGGGCGTGGAGGTCGTCGCCGTGCGCACCACGATCGCCTCGCTGGACGACAAGCCGGCAGACAGCCACGATGTCTGGTTGCGGCTGCACCTGCTCTCGCACCGGCTGACCAAACCGCACGAGGCCAGTCTGGAGGGCATCTTCGGCGCGCTGGCCAATGTGGTGTGGACCAACTTCGGGCCGTGCGCCGTGGCGGGTTTCGAGACGGTGCGGGCGAAGCTGCGCCGGCGTGGCGCGGTGACCGTATACGGCGTCGACAAGTTCCCCCGGATGGTCGACTACGTGACGCCGGCCGGTGTGCGCATCGCCGACGCCGACCGGGTCCGCCTCGGTGCGCACCTGGCCGCGGGGACGACGGTCATGCACGAGGGCTTCGTGAACTTCAACGCGGGCACGCTGGGCACCTCGATGGTGGAGGGCCGGATCTCGGCGGGTGTCGTGGTCGACGACGGCTCCGACATCGGCGGCGGCGCGTCGATCATGGGCACACTGTCCGGCGGCGGTAAGGAGGTCATCTCGGTGGGCAAACGCTGCCTGCTGGGCGCCAACGCCGGCCTGGGCATCTCGCTGGGCGATGACTGCGTGATCGAGGCCGGCCTGTATGTCACCGGCGGCACCAAGGTCACCACCGCGGACGGTCAGACCACCAAGGCCATCGAACTGTCCGGGGCGAGCAACCTGCTGTTCCGGCGCAACTCGCTGTCGGGCGCGGTCGAGGTGGTCAAACGCGACGGCACCGGCATCACCCTCAACGAGGCACTGCACGCCAACTGATTCTCCGGCGCCCAACGTTGGCTTCTGTACGAAAATCCGCCGGAAACTCGCACCCAAGCCAACTCTCAGCGCGAGCACTCCCCGGGGCTGACCCGCAGCAGCGCCACACCGTGCGGCGGTACCGCATCGGCCCGGATCGGGCCGGGGGTCGGGTGTGACGTGTGTGCCCACAGGTCGCGCACCGTGTAGCAGGGCGCGGCGGGCAGACCCACCGCGGCGGCATCGGTGGCCATCGGGATCGGCCGGCCGTCACCGAGCCCGTCGTTGATCAGCGCGACCGCCACCGACCCGTCGGCCAGCGGCTTGATCACCACCGGCGCGTCGCCGGGCAGGAAATGGCCCTGGATGGCGTCCGGATCCTGATCGACGGCGATCACCTCGCGGTTGGTCAGCATGGACTGGGTCGCCTGAGACATCGACCGCGGGTCGTTGCCGGCCAGCAGCGGCGCCGCGAGCATGGCCCACAGCGACAGGTTGGCGCGCTGCTCGGCCTCGGTCAGATCCGGCCGCGGCGCCCCGAGGCGCAGCGTCGGATGCCCGGCGGTGAAAGTGGCCCAGGGTATTCCGATCACCAGCATGTCCGGGTCGGGCCAGTATCCCGGCCGGCTGCGGGTCTTGACATCGCCCGCCGCGGCGAACTGCTGCGCGATACCGAACACCCCCACCCCCGGCAGCGCCGAATCACCCCATGCCGGAACCAGATCCACGGTGTTGCGGGTCAGGTCGGCGATGGCCGACCAGTCGTAGCGCGAACCGGCGGTCGGGTCCCCCGAACTGTTCGGGTTGATACTGAAGATGATGCGACGTCCACTGTGCCGCAGGGCATCTCGCATAGTGGTGAACCTCTCGACCTGATCGTCATGGTCGGCGGCGGTGCGGCACCAGTCGTATTTGAGGTAGTCGACTCCCCATTCGGCGAAGAGCCGGGCGTCCTGACGCTCATGCCCGGCGCTGGCCACCCGAGGATCCTGACCGCAGATCTCGTCGAACGGGCTGGCGTAGAGGCCCAGGTACATCCCGTGATGGTGGGCATAGTCGGCGATCCTGGCGATCCCCCCGGGAAACCGGTCCGGTTCGGCGCGCAGATCACCGTCGCCATCGCGGGTCGGCGCGGCCCAGCCGGCGTCGAGGTTGACGTAGCGGTAGCCCGCATCGCGCATCCCCGTTGCCACCATCGCATCGATGGTCTGGGTCACCGTCCGCTCGCTCAACGGCATCCCCGAATTCCACGAGTTCCAGCCCATCGGTGGTGACGGTGGCGCAGGCAGGTCGGCAGCGGGCGGCGCCGAACACGCCGAGACAGTGAGAACGACCGCGCCCAGCAGACCTGCCACCACGGAGCGGAGTCGACGCATCCCGGCCAGTGTTCCATCGGGCTCTGGGGAAGGGTCGAGCGATAGCTGTGGCTCTGCTGTCGATAGCTGTAGAGAATCCTGGAGGGGCACATCCACGAGCGGCGTGTCGCCTTCGACGGTGCGCACCGCCGCCGACTGGCAAAGCGCTGCCAGTCAGGGCGGTTGCGGTGGCGCGGCCCTGAGGCAGCCCGTCCACGCAGATCGGGCCGGGATGGGTGGGCACGTCTTCGCGCAGGTAGGGGGTCGGCCCGGGCTTGTCCGCAAAGCCCCTGTCCTGCTGCGGGATTCCCGGTTGGTCACAGCGGTCGGGGCTCGATCGAGGACTTGGGCAAATACCGGGCGCGGTCGGTCAGGGTGTGCCCACGCGGGCCGGCGTCGCCGGCGTGGTCACGAGATCGTCACGAGCCGCGTCGGCGTTTCAACCGGCCCGGGCGAACAGGTCCGGCAAACCCGCCGCGGCGCTCGGCGATGATCCTGCAATTCTCGCGGTCCAGCAAAGAACATTCATGGTCATTCAATCATTCACTGCCAGTTGACTACTGGCTGGGTTCCGGCAGGTCGCAGTCGGTGGCCTCCGCATTGACTCCCCTGTAGTTCAACGGCCCGACAATCACGGTCATGGCGATGCTGGTCACTGTCGCACAGGTGATTTCGCCCGAGGAGAAGTAATCGCGCTGATAGGCGGCAATCCCACCGCTCACCAACCAAATGACCGCGATCCCGCTGAAAATCTTGCCGGTGTTCATGTGCCTCCATCCATTCTGCCACCTCATCTCCGGGGTGCATGTAGCTATCTACCCCGCGGACAATTACGGTAGACGTTGCTACGGTGGCGATTCGGTCACCACGTCGCACGTGGAATCGAACGCCGAGCCAATCCAATCACACGTGGCCTTGGTCAGCACCGCGCGTGTCAATGTAGTGCTCGAACTCCCTGGGGCCGCGCATTTCGGGCCCGGCCTTGGTGGCGGCGCGCCGCCGCGAACACGAGAGGCCAGGGGCAACTGGCCGAAGCGTTCTGCAGCAAAGCACACCGCGCCGGAACGCCGAACGACACGTGCCGCCGAACGCACACCCGCCCTGGTGGAGGCCATAACCCGGCCTTCGTCGATGAGGACCGAGCAACGGATTCCGGCGATCTTGATGGGTGGTGTGAGGGCCATCATATGTTGTAACGTGTGGAATTGCGGGTTCGTGAGGTGGCAGATCTGTTGGCCGCGTTCCCTTTGCACCGTCAAGCGGCCATTGTCCGAAGGCTCGTCTGTCGCCCGGCGTGGGAGAGGGGTGAAGTGCCCGGCATGGGTCGTTACAGGTCGGCCGAGGACATCCGGGTAGCAATCACGGCCCGCGGCACGACAACATGCCCGCCGCGTCTCGTCCTTGACAAGTGCGGATCGCCGAGACCTCCCAAAACGGCTTCGAGACAACGCCTTTCCGACGTTCGCGTTAAATACTTTGATCCCGTGCCGGTGGCCTCCAGCAACCGTTCTGGGCACTCTATCGCTCGGGATCGTGTCCCGGGATTGATCCGTTGCTTGGCATGTCGCGAAGGCGATCGGATGGTCGAACGTTACCGTGAACGGGCTATCGACGATGTGCGTCAGGCGATTCCGGACGAGTCGACGCTCGTGAAAGTTGAGAACGACCGGTGGCACCGGCATCCGAATGCGCCGGAAGTTCGCCGGAGACGCGGAGAGGACGTCGAACCGTGCGTGCTCGTCGGATCGTAGTTATCGCGGGGATCGTGGGTTTGGCGTGGTTGATTGCCGCGTTGGCTGGGTTCGGCAATGTTCTGTCCTGGTTGGTATACGCGGCAGTGCTTGGCGCTGTAATAGTTGCCGCGATCCGAATCTGGCGTTATCAGCGTTTCGCGAGGTTCGGGGCGGAACTGCGTTACGCATCTTCTATCGTCCTGAACCGCGACAAGTGGGCGGACCTGATGGACATCTTGGGTCTGTGTGTCGATGCCGACGTGCGGCGAACGCGGTCTGCTCGAGCACGGGGTGTCGTGAATGGGGTCGCGTGGAACGAACGACGCTCGGTTCGATACACGCCGACTGTGGCCGGGGTGAGCAAGGCGCCATATGGGATGGCGGTGATGGTGGCCGGTGCGCCCGGCCAAAGTCGCGATGTGTGGGAGAGCCACAGCGGTCAACTGAGCTCCACGCTGAGGGTGCGGGAAGTGGCAGTGGACGAGCCGAGCCCAGGGACATTCGAATTGCAGTTGCGCGTGCGGGATCCGCTCGGCACACCCAATGAGCTTTCATCCGTTCCGCGTTCACACGGTTGGGAATTGCCGCTCGGCGTCGACGAGCAAGGCCGCTCGATCGCGGGACCCTGCCGCAATCTGAGTGGGGTGGTCGTCGGCGGAGTCCCAGGCAGTGGCGCGGGCAACTGGCTGACATTCGCACTCGCTTCGCTGGCGCAACGAGACGACATCCAATGGCTGCTGATTGACGGCAGGCAGGGCTATGACCTGGAGGGGCTGGCCAGGCGGGCCTATCGCTATATCAGTGGCGACGCTGCCGGGGAGCTCGAGACGGTCCGAGATGCCTTGCGGGACGTGCGGATGTTGATGCACGACCGCTTGCGCAAAGCGCGCGAGCTCTATGGCCACGCCGACCTCTGGTCTGCCGGGCCCAGTCGGCTTCATCCCGTTGTGGTTGTCGTCATCGACGAGTGCCAATGGTATTTGGATGCCCGGTCTTTTCTCTCGGCGGAGTCGAAAGCCCTTGGCGCGGAGATCGATGCCATCGTTCGGGATTTGGTCAAGCGCGGAAGGTCCGCCGGCATCCTGGTAATTCTCAGCACCCAGAGGCCGACCGCTGACAGCATCCCGGCCAGTACGCGTGACAACTGTGCGCTACGGGTGTGCTTCTCCGTTCGTAACCGCGAAGCGGCAGTGGCAGTGCTGGGTGACTTCCCGACGGATTCGGCGGCGAGTCTGGTTGGTGCTCCTACCGATGTCGGCGTCAGTTCGTTCGAAGGCCTGGAGGTTCGGTTCAGAAGCCCCGTCGTTTCCGACGATGCGGTGCGCGAACACATCCGGGCCAACGCGGGTCTCGCTGCCGACCCACTGGATCTCCTGTCCACCGCCTCCATGGGCCCAGCCGTCTGGGCCGATCCAACCGGCCGCGACAAGAGGGACGGAACCGCGGAATTCGGACACCGGCCGACCGAGTCCGGCGGGTGAGCCAATAGCTCGTCAGAGGACACGACGAGCGACACCAAAATGCACACGAATTGCGGCGTGTCGGCGTGCAGACGCGCGCTCGCGGTGCTTGGTCGGTGCTCGTCTAGTCGGCGGCCAGGATGCAGAATTCGTTGCCCTCGGGGTCGGCCAGCACCACCCAGCTCTGCTCACCCTGGCCGATGTCGACATGCCGGGCACCCAGACCGGTCAGCCGGTCCACCTCGGCCTGCTGATCGTCCGGGGTGAAGTCGAGGTGCAGGCGGTTCTTGACCACCTTGCCGTCCGGCACCGCCAGGAACAGCCACACCGGCCCGGCCCCGGGCGGCGGGGTCAGCTCCACGTCACCGTCCTCGCCGGTGTGCCTGGGCCAGCCCAGCGCCTTCGACCACCAGGCTCCCAGCGCTTCCGGGTCATGGGCGTCGATGCAGATCTCGGAGAACCTCAGCCCCATTGCGCGAGCTCCTTTTTCAGGATCTTGCCCATCGCGTTGCGCGGCAGGCTGTCGACCAGGCGCACTTCGCGTGGCCGTTTGTGCACCGAAAGTTGCTGCGCCACATAGTCGATCAACTCGGCGGGCTCGGCATCGCCGACCACGAACGCGACGATGCGCTGGCCGAGATCGTCGTCGGGCACACCGACCACGGCCACCTCGCTGACCCCGGCGTGCCCAAGCAGCACGGTCTCGATCTCACCGGCGCCGATGCGGTATCCGCCGGATTTGATCAGGTCCACCGACTCGCGCCCGACGATACGGTGCATCCCGTCGGCGTCGATCACCGCGACATCGCCGGTCTGGTACCAGCCCTCGACATCGAAGGCCTCCGCGGTGGCGTCCGGCCGGTTCAGGTATCCGTCGAACACCATGGGCCCCTTGATCTGCAGCCGGCCGATGGTTTCGCCGTCGTGGGCGACGTCGGCACCCTCGGCGTCGACCAGGCGGGTCCGCACCCCGGCCACCGGCAGCCCCACCCAGCCGGGCCTGCGTTCACCGTCGACGACGGTGCTCAGCGTGATCAGCGATTCGGTGCTGCCGTACCGCTCCACCGGCGGGTGGCCGGTGAGTGCGGTCAACCGCTCGAACACCGGCACCGGCAGCGGCGCACTGCCCGACACCAACAGCCGCGCCGCGGACAGGGCCCGGGCCGCCTCGGCGTCCTCGGCCACCCGCGACCACACCGTCGGCACCCCGAAATACAACGATCCGCCGGCCTCGGCGTACCCGGTGGGGGTGGGTTTTCCGGTGTGCACGAACCGGTTTCCGATCCGCAGTGAGCCGAGCAGACCCAGCACCAGCCCGTGGACGTGGAACAGCGGCAGCCCGTGCACCAGGGTGTCGGCGGCGGTCCACTGCCAGGCCCCGGCGAGCGCGTCGATATCGGCGGCGATGGCGCGCCTGCTGATCGGCACGCCCTTGGGCGGCCCGGTGGTGCCGGAGGTGTACATGATGATCGCGGTCGCCTCCGGCGGCGGCTCGGCGTACCGGTGCCAGGACCGGGCATGCAGGCGTACCGGGATGTGCGGCAGCCCTTCCGGCGCGTCGGGCCGCTCCCCCAGCCAGGCCTGGGCGCCGGAATCGGTGAGGATGTGCCTGCGTTCGGCGACGCCGACGTCGGCAGGCACCGGCACCACGGGCACACCGGCGATCAGGCAGCCGGTGATGGCCAGCACCGTCGTCGCGGTCGGTGTCGCGAGCACCGCGACCCGATCGGCGGCGGCGACGCGTTCGGCGACCGAGGTGGCCGCGCCGACCAGGTCGCTGCGGCTCAGCACGGCGCCGTCGATACGGACCGCACCGTCGAGGTCGGCGCCTGCGGCGACCGCTGCGGGGTTCAGGGAGGCCAGCAACACGCCTGTGAGGCTACCGGGCGGGCCGTCCCGGCGAGATCGCCCGACCGGCCCCCTTGCAGCCGGTCCGCAGAACTTGTAACGTCCGTCACCACAAATGTAACCGGTTACCTGAGAGGTTCGATGTCTAGCACCCAAGCGCGTGTCGAGTTCGGAACGGTCGGGGCCGTCGGCGTGATTCGCCTGGTCAACCCGCCGCTCAACCCGTTGACCGACACCATGCGCACCCGGCTGCGCGAGGTTGCCGAGATCATCTCCACCCGCGACGACGTCCGCGCCGTCGTCCTCACCTCGGCCAGCCCCATGGCGTTGTCGGTCGGGTCGGACATCAAGGGGTTCCCCACCACCCCCGAGGCGGGCCGGGAGGTGTCGGCCGCCGAACACGCGGCCTACGACGCACTGGAGAACATGCCGCAACCGTTGGTGGCGGTGATCCGCGGCCACACCCTCGGCGGCGGCCTCGAGCTGTCGCTGGTCGCCGACATCCGGGTGGCCGAGGACACCGCCACCATCGGCCTGCCCGAAGTCCGGATCGGTGTCTTCGCATCCGGCGGCGGCACCCAACGCCTGCCCGAGGTCGTCGGCGCGGGCCGGGCCCGCCACCTGCTCCTGCTGGGTGAGCCGGTCGACGCGGCGACCGCACTCGAGTGGGGGCTGGTCACGGCGGTGACGACCGAAGGGCACGGCGAAGCCGAGGCCATGCGGATCGCGGGCCAACTGGCCGAGCTGCCGCAGCTGGCGCTGCGCGCCACCAAGCACTGCGTCAACACCGGGCTGCGCCATGGCCGCACCGCCGGCCGGCAGGCCGAGATCGACTCCATCTCGGCGATTTACAGCTCCGACGACGCCAGGGAGGGAGCCCGCGCGTTCATCGAGAAACGAACCCCGGAGTTCACCCACCGGCTGCCGGGACTGGAGGGTTCGGCCCGGTGAAGATCGTCGACGCCGATATGGCAGCCCGCACAGTCGATTCGGCCGACACCGTGCTGATCGGCGGGTCCGGCGGCGGCCACGCCGTCCCCGAACTCCTCATCGAAGCCCTGGAGCGACGCTTTCTTCGCGACGCGCAACCCCGGGGCATCACCACCATCCACCCGGTCGGCATCGGGGACAAGGCGACCAAGGGCGCACACCGGTTACGCCACCCGGGTCTGCTCAAACGCGTCGTCTGCGGAACCGTGGTGGATGCCCCCGGCATCGCCGAGGCCGCGATGCGCGGCGAGATCGAACTCTTCACCGTCCCACAGGGATCCCTGTCCCAGCTGATGCGCGAATCAGCGGCCGCAAGGCCCGGGCTGTTCACCGACGTGGGGGTGGGCACCTACGTGGATCCGCGTCAGGGTGGCGGCAGCCAGGGTGCACCCTGCACCGACGGCCCCTCGGCGGCCATCGACATCGACGGCAGACAGCTGATCCACTACCGGCCGATCCGCGCGCAGGTCGCATTGCTGCGCGGCACCACCGCCGACCGGCTCGGCAACATCTCGATGGAGGGCGAGGCCTACTTCGGCGAGATGTTGTCGATGGCCCAGGCCGTGCGCAACAACGGCGGCACGGTCATCGTCCAGGTGTCCCGCGTCGTCGAAACCCACGCCATCCCACCGAAATCCGTGAAGATCCCGCACTTTCTGGTCGATCTCGTCGTAGTCGACGAGGACCAGCCCACCACCTATCAGACCACCAGCGATGCGTATGCCGGCCTGGAGCGGGTGGCCCTGGACACGCTGGAACCGTTGCCGAACGGGCCGCGCGGCCTGATCGCCCGGCGGGCCGCGCAGGAGCTCTACCGCGGCGCGGTCTGCAATCTGGGCTCCGGAATCTCGACCGGGGTGTCGATGGCCGCCGCGGAGACCGGCATCCTCGACGACGTCGTGCTGACGAATGAACAGGGTCTGGTCGGGGGTCTGCCGATGAGCGGGCTGGACGCGGGCGCCGCGGTCAACTACGACGCCATGATCGATCAGCCCTACCAGTTCGACTTCTACGACGGCGGCGGACTCGACATCGCGTTCCTGTCGTTCGCGGAGGTCTCGGCCCGTGGCGATGTCAACATCAGTCGGTTCGGCGGCCGGATCGTCGGCGTCGGCGGCTTCGTCAACATCAGCCAGGGCGCGCGCACCGTGGTGTTCAGCGGCACCCTCACCGCGGGCGGGCTGCGGACCTCATGGGATGCCCGGGCCGCGCGGCTGTCGATCGAGGAGGAGGGCCGCTCCCGGCGATTCGTCTCGGCCGTCGAACAGATCTCGTTCAACGGCGCGCTGGCCCGCGACCGGGGGCAGCGGGTCGTGTTCATCACCGAACGGGCGGTGTTCGAGCTCGACGACCGGTGCCGGCTCCAGCTGGTCGAGGTCGCGCCCGGTATCGATGTGGATCGTGATGTTTTGCCCCACATCGGATTCGACGTCTCGATGCCCTACGAGCCCAAGCAGATGGACCGCGCGCTGTTCGACAGTTCGTATTGACAACCCACCCCGGCAAGCCCCACCCTCGCAGACAAGGACGTCCCATGACCCAGGAATCTCCCGCGGAACCCTCCGCCCCACCGCCCGGAGTGAATCCGGTACAGGAACGACGGGTGCTGGTCGCAGGCACCGTCGGATCCGTCGTCGAGTGGTACGACTTCGGCCTGTTCGGCGCCGCGTCGGCCCTCGTCATCGGCCCGCTGTTCTTCTCAGAGGACCTCTCGGCCTCGGCCGCGACCCTGGCGGCCTTCGCCACCTTCGCCGTCGGCTTCTTCGCCAGGCCGGTCGGCGGGATGCTGATCGCCAACTTCGGCGACAGGTTCGGCCGTAAACCCGCGTTGATCTTCACCCTGGTGCTGATGGGCCTGTCGACGTTCCTGATGGGCTGCCTGCCCACCTACGAACAGATCGGCATCTGGGCACCGATCCTGCTGGTCACGTTGCGGCTGTGCCAGGGCGCCGGGGCGGGAGCCGAACTGGCAGGCACCATGACGATCATCTCCGAGACGATCCGGCCCAGCCGCCGGGCCTTCGGGACGGCGGTTCCCAACGGCGCCACCGCCATCGGCTCGGCACTCGGCGTGGTGACCTTCCTGATCGTGGCCACCCTGCCCGGCGACGTCTTCCTCACCTGGGGCTGGCGGATCCCGTTCCTGTTCAGCGCCGTCATCTTCGGCGTCGCGGTGTTCATCCGCAAACGCGTCGAGGAAGCACCGGAATTCCTGGCGGCCAAGGCCAGAGCCGAACAGCAACCCGCGGCGCGCATCCCGGCCTGGCGCCTGGTCCGCGGCCACTGGCGCGGTGTGCTGATCGGGTTCGGCGCGATGGCCGGGCACCAGGCCATGTCCTATATCACCACGACGTTCGCCCTCAGCTACATCACCAGCACGCTGACCATGCCGCGCAGTGTCGCGCTGACCGCATCGCTGATCGCCTCACTGATCGGTGCGTTCCTGGCGGCCTTCTTCGGCGCCGCGGCCGACCGGGTCGGAGCTCCAAAGGTTTTCGCGTTCGGCGCGGCGTTCTGTCTGCTGATGGCGTTCCCGATGTTCGCCCTGCTGGACACCCGCACACCGGTGCTCATCGGGCTGGCGCTGGTGCTCACCTATTCGGTGTCGTTCGGCGCGATGGCCGGCGCGCAGGGCGCCTTCCTGGTCGATCTGTTCCCGGCCGACGTGCGGTTCTCGGGTGTCGCGCTGTGCCGCGAGCTGGCGGGCACCCTGATCGGCGGGCCCGCGCCGCTGGTGGCCGCGAGCCTGGTCATCGCCGGCGGCGGAAAGCCCTGGCTGGTCGCGGTTCTGCTCGGGGTGTGCTGCGCGGTCACCCTGCTGTCGCTGCGCATCGCCGCCGTCCGCGCGCGCCGGGAGTCGTCGGCTCCGGCATCGTCGTATGCCCCGGCGGGTGGCTGAGATGACCACCGCATCGATGACCGCCGCAGCGCCGGGACCGTTCCGGCTGGACGGCGAGGTGGTCCTGATCACCGGGGGCACGGGCGGTCTCGGCGCCCCGATGTGCCGCGCGTTCGCCGCCGCCGGCGCGTCGGTGGCCGTTCATCATCTCGACGACGCGGTCCGCGCCGACGCACTCGTCGCGGAGCTGACCGCCCACGGGGCAACGGCATCGGCCGTGCGGGGTGACGTCACCGATGAGGCACAGGTGGACCGGATCTTCGCCGATGTGGCGCGAGATCTGGGGCGTTGCACCATCGTGGTGAACAACGCCGGGATGATGGAGGAGTCCGCATTCGTCGACATGTCGCTGCGGCAGTGGAACGCCACCATCACCGGTGATCTGACCGGACCGATGCTGGTGTCGCAGCGGTTCGCCCGTCAGCCCGACGCGCGCGGCTGCATCGTCAACGTGTCGTCCCAGCTGGCGGTGAAGGGCGCGCACAATTTCGTGTCGTACTCGGCCGCCAAGGCCGGTGTGCTCGGCCTGACCCGGGCGTTGGCCCGCGAACTGGGGCCCCGGATCCGGGTGAACGCGATCGCCCCCGGGCCGGTCGCGACACCGCTGATCGCTGATCTCGTCACCGATCCCACCTGGGTGCGCGAACGCACCACGGGCTCGGTCACCGGTGAACTGGCCACCCCCGAACAGGTGGCACCGGCCGTGGTGTTCCTGGCCTCCCCGGCCGCGGTGCTGCTGCACGGTCAGACACTGCATGTCAATGGTGGTGGGGTGATGCCGTGAAATAGAATCCCGGCGATGACTGTGCGGCCCGACGCGAGGAAGCCGACGGTGCGCGATGTCGCGGCCGAGGCGCAGGTCTCTGTGGCGACGGTGTCGCGCGTGCTGGCCGGCACGTCCAAGGTGGTGACCGACCGGACCCAGAAACGGGTTCTGGATGCGGCCGCGCGTCTCGGATACGAAGTGAACGTCGCCGCCAAATCGCTGGCGACCGGCCGCAACGGCAATGTGGCGGTGCTGGTTCCCGATCTCAGCAACCAGCACTTCACCATCATCGTGCAGTCGCTGATCCACGCCTCCGGCGAGGACTCGATGCACGTATTCGTCGGGGACTCGTTGAACTCCCCGAATCTGGAGGTCGCACTGTCCGCCGAGATGCTGTTGCGCTCCGACGGCTTGATCCTGTGCAGCCCGCGGTCCTCGTTCACCGATCTGCGGCCGATCCTCGAGGGTGGCAAGCCGGTGGTCACGATCAACCGGCCGTTCCCGGAATCGCCGCGCGCATCGTCGGTACGCACCGATGTGGTCGACGCCACCGAACAGATCGTCGACGGGCTACTTCGATTCGGCCACCGCTCATTCGCGTTCGTGGTGACGGGGCTGGAGTCTCAGCAGAACGCCATCCGCTGGGGCGTGATCGAACGTATGGTGTCGGCCGCGGGTGCCGACGCCGTCATGGCCGACCTCTCGGATGCGCTCGGCGACCTCACCGCCGATCTGCGTGGCCTCGTCGAGCGTGGCTGCACCGCCATCATCTCGGTCAACGACCTGATGGCGACGGCCGTGATGTACACCCTGTCCGAAATGGGACTCCGTGTGCCAGGCGATATCTCGGTGACCGGATTCGACGACACACCGCTGGCGCGTTGGGTCACCCCGCGCCTGACCACCGCACGGATGCACGAGGACCAACTCGGGCGTGCGGCCTGGGACGCGATGAAGCGGCTGCTCTCGACGACGCCGGAAACCGTCGACACGACGTTTCGGGCCGATCCGGTCTTCCGGGATTCGACGGGCCCGCGCGCTCGATAGGACCGATCCGGTCGCAGGATGTTGCCGGCCGGAATGTAACCGGTTACCTTGGGGGTATGCCCGCTACTGACCGAACCAACCGCCAACCCCTGAACCGCGCGCTGTCCTGGCCGGAACTCACGGTCGGACAACGCTTCCGGAGCCCGGCCCGGACCATCACCGAATCCGATGTGGGGTCGTTCGCGGGGCTGACCGCGGACTACTCCCCCATGCACATCGACCGCGAGTTCGCCGAGCAGTCGCAGTTCGGCGGGCGCATCGCCCACGGGCTGCTCGGCCTGTCCGTGGCACACGGTCTGATGTTCGGCAGCGGGCTGCTCGGCAGCAACGCCATCGCCTTCCTCGGGCTCTCGGACTGGTCGTTTCGCGCGCCGATAGCCCTCGGCGATACCATCCACGTCGACTTCGAGATCGCCGAATTGCGGCGCCGTACAAGCAAACCCGAACAGGGTATCGCCACCTTCGAGGTCGAGGTGGTCAACCAGCGCGCCGAGGTCACCCAATCCGGGCGCAAGGCCCTGCTGTTGCACGCCCCGACCGGCCACGGCCCAGGACTCGACAGCGCGCGCGGTTGACGACAGGCTGGTCCCCATGGGCACAGCAGCGCGGCGCGACCGCGACGATTCGGGCCGGCCGCGCAATACGCGTCCCCGCGACGCGCTCGGCAGGCCACTGCCCTATGGCAGCGAGGGCGTCCCGCGGATCCCCGACGATCTGGACCTCGCGCCGGCCGAATCGCTCGGCTACGCCCAGCGCCTGCTCGACGACGGTCAGGCCTTCGGCGCCCATGAGGTCCTCGAGGCGGCCTGGAAGAACGGCCCGGACGACGAGCGGCCGCTGTGGCAGGGGCTGGCCCAGCTGGCCGTCGGCATCACCCATGTGCAGCGCGGAAATCGGAACGGCGGTGCGGCCCTGCTCCGGCGCGCGGCGGCGCGGCTCGCCCTCGTCGCACAACCCGCACCGTACGGCGTCGACGTCGCCCGGTTGACCGGCTATGCCACGGCCCTGGCCGACGATCTGGAGCAGCCCGGCGACATCGCCGCCGAGCGGATGCGCATCCACCTGGTCGGCACCGCGCCGGGATAATGGGGCGATGGGAGAAATCCGGCCGACGGCGACGCGTGAGGTGTATCGAAACAACTGGATGACGCTTCGCGAGGACGACATCGTGCGCCCCGACGGCAGCACCGGGATCTACGCCGTGGTGGACAAACCGACCTATGCGCTGGTGATCCCGTGTGTGTCGGATTCCGAAGGGGACCGATATCACCTCGTCGAGCAGTACCGGTATCCGCTGCGGCTGCGGCGTTGGGAGTTCCCGCAGGGCACCGCACCCGAGCGCAAGGACCTCGAACCGGCCGCGCTGGCCGAGCGGGAGCTGCGCGAGGAGACCGGGCTGCGCGCCGCGAGCGTGGTGCGGCTCGGCCAACTCGACGTCGCGCCGGGCATGAGCAGCCAGCGCGGCTGGGTGTTCCTGGCCACCGAGCTCACCGAGGGTGAGCACGAACGCGAGCACGAGGAGCAGGACATGCACAGCGCATGGTTCTCGCCCGCCGAGGTCGAGCGGATGATCCGCGACGGCGAGATCACCGACGCGCAGACGATCGCCGCGTGGGCGATGCTGTTGCTGCACCGGCGCGGCTGACCCGGCCCGGCCACCGGGACACCGTCACCGTGCGGTTCTGCGCTGCACCTGGGCGTAGGCCGCGGTCGCCGCGAGGGCCATCAGGCCGACCAACAGGTACTGCCAGGCCTGCGACAGTTTGAGGAAGATCGTCGCGTTGCTGATCACCTGCAGCAGCAGCACACCGAAGACCACCCCGACGAAGCTGCCACGGCCACCGAAGATCGAGGCCCCGCCGAGGACCACCGCGGTGATGGCGGCCAGCGTGTAGGTGATGCCCGCGGTGGGATCACCGACGCCGATCTGGGCCATCAAGAGCAACGCACCCACCGCCGTCAGCACCGAGCTGGCGACATAGGCGATCAGCTGGATCGAGCCGACGCCGACACCGCGCTTGCGGGCGGCCGCCTCATCCGACCCGGACGCGCGCAGCCGCAACCCGAACGTGGTCCGGCGCGAGGCGAATTCGAACAGGACCAGCACCGCGACGCCGATGATCACGGCGATCGGGAACGGTCCGATGCGGGTGTTGATCGCCTCGACGACGTCGAGCGCGATGATGCCGCCCGGCGCGTCGCGCCACACCAGCGACAGGCCCTGCAGCGCGGTGTAGGTGATCAGGGTGGCCACCACCGGCACCACCCGCGAATAGCGGACCATGGCGCCGTTCGCCGCGCCGACGCCGGCCGCCAGCGCGAACATCAGCACGAATCCCAGTATCCACCAGCCGAATCCGTAGCCCTCCACGATGAAGAACGATGCGACCACCACCAGCGTCCCGCTCAGCGGCCCCACCGACAGGTCGATACCGCCGGTCAGCATGACGACCAGCTGCCCGGCCGCCAGGAACAGCACGGGGGCCATCAGCATCAGCAGGTTGGCGATGTTGAACTCCGAGAGGAACCGCCCGTTGACCGCGGTGGTGACCGCGCCGAGGGCCAGGATGACCGCCAGCAGCACCAGGCTCGGTGACTGCTGGCTGCCGATCAGGCGCTGCCAGCGGCCGGGTCGGCCGACCCGCGGCGCCGTCACGGTCTCGCGTTCGGTGTCGCCGCGGCCGGCGGTGAGCGAGGCCTGGGTGATCGCATGCTCGGTCACCTCGTCGCCGGTGAGTTCGGCGACCACCCGGCCCCGGGAGAACACCAGCACACGGTCGCACAACCCGGCGAGCTCGACATCGTCGGAGCTGAGCACCACCACCGGAGTTCCCGCATCGGCGACGTCGCGCAGCCGGTGATAGATCTCCGAGCGGACGCCCACGTCGATACCTTGAGTGGGCTCATCGCACAGCAGCAGTTCGGGCGCCGCCAAAAGGGCCCGGCCCAGCACCACCTTCTGCTGGTTGCCGCCGGACAGCGTGCCCACTTCGGCGTCGATGGAGGCCGTTTTCACGCCGAGTTCGGCGACCTGCTCATGAGCCAGCTCGCGCTCGACGGCCGGTGCGACGAAACCGGCCCGCGAGACCCGGCGCAAGGCGGCCAGGGACAGATTTTCGCGTACCGACAGGATCGGGGCGATGCCCTCGATGCCGCGTTCCTGGGGCATCAGGATGATCCCCTTGTCGCGGGCCGCGCGCGGCGACGACAGCCTGAGCCCGCCGCCGTCGACGGACACCTCGCCGCGCGAGGCGACGGCGCCGCCGAGCGCCCGGATGAACTCGCGCTGCCCGTTGCCCTCGACGCCGGCCAGCCCGAGGATCTCGTGCCGCCGGATCGATGTGGACACGCCGGGGGCGTCGACGGCGCCGAAGTCGGAAACCACCACGGCCGGATCGCCCGGATCGCCGCAGCGGGCCGGGAACAGCGCCTCAACCGTGCGCCCGGCGATCAGCGTGACGATCTCGTCCTCGGTGACCTCGGTGGCCGCGAACCGGCCGCGGATCCGCCCGTCCCGCAGGACGGTGATCCGGTCGGCCAGTTCGAACACGTCGGGCAACCGGTGGCTGATGTAGATGACCGCCACACCCGATGCGGACAGTTCCCGGATCAGCTCGAACAGCCGCGCGGATTCCGCCGCGGCGAACGGTTCGGTCGGTTCGTCGAGGATCAGCACGCTGGGCTCGCACGCGAGCGCGCCGCAGAGCTCGATGGCCTGCTTCTCGGCAAGACCGAGCTGGCCCGCGGGCAGCGCCGGGTCGATCGGAATGCCCATCGGCGTGAGCTTTTCGGCCGCCCACGCGTCGAGTTCACCGAGCCGTGGGCGCAGGCTCGGCGGTACGGCCAGCGCGAGGTTCTCGGCCACCGTGAGGTCGGGCAGGATCGCCGGGATCTGGTAGGCGATGGCCAGGCCGGCCTCCTTGGCCGCCAACGGCGATGCCGCCCGCAGTTCGTCGGCGCCGATGTGCACGGTGCCGCGGTCCGGGGCCAGGGCTCCCGAGGCGACCGCCATCAGGGTCGACTTCCCGGCCCCGTTGCCGCCGACCAGGGCGTGCACCTCACCGGGTTCGGCGTCGAAGCCGACATCGTCGAGTGCGGTCACACCGGGAAACGTCTTGGTGACGCCGGCCACCGACAGTCCGCGACCTTTGGTGCGGGGCAGGGTCTTTGACCGCTGGTCAGTCCGGGCCGGTGCGGTGGGGTTCTGGGTCATCGGTAGATCTCCGCGAGTTTCTCGGTGCTCAGCTCCGAGGAGGTGACGGCGCTGGCGGGCAGGGCGCGGTCACACTCCGGAATGAGCTTGGGGTCCAGTGAGTTCATCACGATGGGCACGTTGACGATGTCGGGTTCGGGTTCTGGAATGCCCTGGGCGGCGGCGACGGCCTTGCGCAGTGCCAGCCGCACGATCCAGGTGCGCGCGGTGACGGCGACGATCTGGAACTGCGGCTGCTTGGGCTTGTTGTCGGCGTAGGCGCACGCGAATCCGTTGTTGTCGTTGGCCGTCCACACCGGAAGCGGCCGCCCGGCTTGCAGGAACGCGCGGATGCCGCCGAGCGAACTGTCACCGGAGTCGGTGATGACGGCGTCGATCTTGGCGTACTTGGCCAGCAGGCCCGCGACGACGCGCTGGGTCTGCGCCGGGTTCCAGCCGGTGTCGATCGGGGCGCCGGGATCGTTGAGCAGGGTCACGTTCCTGCAGTCGGGGTTGTCGGCGAGTTCGTCCTCGATGCCGTGGATCTCGCTGAGGCTCTGGGCATTACCGGGGGTGCCGCCCAGAAATATCGCGTTGCCGCCCTTGGAACCGAGTGCGCCACACACCCATTGGGCCCATTTCGCACCGTCGGTGACGGTGTTGTGCCCGACGAACGTCGTGTAGTCGACACCCGCGGTCCCTCCCGGGCTGGCGGTGTAGGGCACCACGGCCACACCGGCCTCGAACGCCTCGCGCAGGGTCGGCAGCAGGGCGGGCCCGGCGTCGGGGAACACCACCAGGGCTTGCACTCCCAGCGCGACCAGGGCCTTGATATCGCTGATCGCCTTCTGCGGGTTGTTCTGCCCGTCCGCGTAGGGCAGTACCTCGATGTTGGGGCATTTGGCGGCCTCGTCCTCGAATTCGGCCCTGGCCGTCTTGCGGAAGGCGTTGTCTCCGACACCGTCGGCCAGGGCCACCTTGACCGGGCGGTCGCCGCAGAAGTCGCTGATGGGTTTGAGCTGTTCGACCGAGCCGCTCAGGGTGGGGTCCAGGTAGACCGGGTCGACCTGGAATGCGGCGGGCTCGCTGAACGGTCCGCCGGCGCACGACGTCACGGTGACGCCGGCCAGCAGCGCCGCGAGGGCCGCCCTGATTCGAGTGTTCACGCCAATTCTCCTGTTGGTCGAGGCTTTTAGGCTGCGGTGCCGCGGAGCCGGACGAAGCGCCGCCAGTCCACCCCGCGCAGCACGATGGCCGCGGCCAGGACCAGGGCCTGGATCAGCAGCTGCATGGCCGTCGACGCACCGGCGGCCAGCACCACCTGGCCGAGCTGGGTCAGGAACAGCGCGGCGACCGCGGTGGCGGTGATCGAGGAGATGCCGCCGCGCAGCAACGTGCCGCCCAGCACCACCGCGGCGATGGTGGTGAGCTGATAGCTCTGCCCCAGCTGCAGGTCGGGGGTGCGCAGATAGGCGGCGAGCAGCATTCCGGCCGCGGCATAGGCGATTCCGGCCAGGACGTAGGCCATCACACCGTTGGTGGAGGTGCGAAGCCCCGCGATGCGGGCCGCGGGGACGCCGGCACCGACCGCGACGAACCGGCGGCCCGCCACGCTCCGTTTGAGCACCAGTTGCGTGACGATCACCAGCCCGACCGCCAGCAGGAACACCGTGGGGATGCCGGCCACCGAGCTGACGGCGAATGCGCTGACGGCGGGGTCGGCGGTACCGGGGAACCCGCTGGAGGCCACCAGCACCAGGCCGGTCAGCAGCGAGTTGACGGCCAGCGACGCGACGAACGCGGCCACCGAGAAGCGCACCACCGCAACGCCGATCACCAGCCCGGAGACCGCCCCGGCGGCGACCCCGAGCAGCACGCACAGCACGGTGGGCAGCCCGCCCTGGGCCAGCTTGGTGACGCACACCGCGGCGATCGCCATGACTCCCGGCACCGAAAGGTCGATACCGCCGTGGGTGATCACCAGGGTCTGCCCCAGCGCCGCGATCGCCATCACCGCGGCGAACGGCAGCATGGCGGTGAGCGCCGACGGCGTCATGCTGCCGGGTGCGATCAACGGGCTGATCACGAAGACCACGATGGCCAGCAACCAGATCGGCATGAACCGGTCGGTCCGGATCCGCTGCCACAGCCCGGGGTGGGCGGGGCTGAGCTCACTGTCCGGCCCGGTCTGTGATGTGAGAGTTGACATGGTGGGTTCCTCGAAAGGTGTTGTGCCGGTCAGATGCTGGTGTAGCCACCGTCGACGGCCAGGGCCGCACCGGTGACGAAGCTCGAGTCGGCCCCGAGCAGGAACGCGATCGCCGACGCCACCTCGGCGGCCTCGGCGACGCGGCCGATCGGATGCGCGGCATACAGCGCGCGGCGGGCCGCGTCGGGATCGGGTTGCGATCCGAGGTAGGTCGCCAGCTGCCGGGTCTCGACGGTCCCGGGGCTGACGACGTTGGCCCGGATGCCGCGCGCGGCGTACTCGACCGCGATCTGGCGGGTCAGCTGCGCGACCGCGCCCTTGGAGGCGCAGTACGCGGCCTGGTTGGGCAGCGCGACGGTGCCCGAGATGGAGGACAGGTTGACGATGGCGCCCGGCCGGCCGGTGTCGACGAGACGGCGGATGAACTCGCGGCAGATCAGGAAGACACCCGTCACGTTGACCGACTGCAGGGCGTTCCAGTCGCCCAGCGTGGTCTCGGTCAGCGGTTTGGAGATCATCACCGCGGCCGAGGTGACCAGCCCGTCGATGCCGCCGAAGGCCCGATATCCGGCGTCGACCGCGGCCGCGGCGGCGCTTTCCCCGGAGACGTCGGCGATGGCAGTGACCGCCTCGGCGCCGGCCGACCGGGCGTCCTCGGCGACCCGTTCCAGGTGCTCGCCGTCGATGTCGGCGAGCACCAGCCGGTGTCCGCGCCCGGCCAGCAGGGTGGCGGTCGCCGCGCCGATTCCGCTGGCAGCGCCCGTGATCAAGGTTGTTCGCGCAGTGGTCGAGGTGGCGTCGGTCATGAGCCCGACCACCCTTCGACATACTGCATGCAGCACGCAGAGTATCCCACGTCACACACATTGACATGCTGCATGCAGCATGTCAATGTGGCAGCAGCCGATCGGAAGCGAGGAACAGGTGTCGGACACTCACTCGAGCCGCGTCGACGCGGGTGCGCAGCACCCGGTCGTCGCCGTCGCCCAGGTCCCCTCGGTGCTCGGCGACCCGGACGCCAATATCGGGTCGACGGCCGGCTGGATGCGCGACGCCGCGGCAGGTGGGGTGCGGCTGACCGTCTTCCCCGAGTGCACCCTGTCGGGCTACATGATGGACTCGCGGGCCCAGGTCCAGGCCGCGGCGATCGAGGCCACCGAGGACCGGCTGGCGCCACTCGTCGAGACCGCCTCGGCTACCGGCACATTCGCCGTGGTGGGGCTGCTCGAACGCGACGCGGACAAGGTCTACAACGCCGCGGTGCTGATCGGGCCGGACGGCATCGCGGGCACCTACCGCAAGCAGCACCTGCCGATGTTGGGCGCCGACCGATTCGTCGACCCCGGTGACGGTGCCCAGCGCGTCTACCAGGCGGGTGCGCTGCGGGTCGGCATCATGATCTGCTTCGACCTGCGATTCCCGGAATGCGCCAGGGCCGCGGCCCTCGGCGGCGCCGATGTGATTGCCATGCCGACCAACTGGCCGATGACGGCGGGATTCCTGGCCGATCACATGACCCGGGTGCGCGCCGTGGAGAACCTCGTCTACCTGGCCGTCGCCGACCGGTGCGATCGCGAGACCGGCACCGACTTCCTCGGCCGCAGCCAGGTGGTGGCACCGTCGGGTGAGGTCCTGGTCAACGCGGGCACCGCGGAGGGGATCGCCGTGGCGTCGATCGACCTCACCCGATCCCGCACCAAGACTTTGACATTCGACGATCCGCCGTACTCGCTCCCGGTGTTCGAAGGCCGCCGCCCCGAGCTGTACTCGGCGCTCACCAACCCCACGGACCGTTAGACAGGAGGAGGACGCCATGTGTGGACCGGGCATCATCGACGAGCGCACCCGCAACCTCATCGCCGCGCACGCCGCGAAGTTCCGCGAGGTCACCATGAGCCCGTTCGGGCCCGACGACGAGACCGGCATGCTGAACCTGATCAGCGCCGAGAAGTCGCGAGAGGTCATGCGTGCCGCCGACGGCGGCGCGGCGATCGACCTTTCGGTGGACTACTTCGTCGGCATGCCATCGTGGACCAAGGCCGGCGACCCGGGCTTTCAGCAGTGGATGACCCACACCCCGCCGGGAACCGTGCTCGACGACATCACCGGCGTCGGAGTCGACCAGAACCACCTAGTGTCCTATTCGGGTGATGCGATGTCGATGTACACCCACTGCGGAACCCACATCGACACGCTCAACCACTTCGGTTATCACGGCAAGATCTTCAACGGATACGAAGCCGCGCAATGCATCAGCTCGCGGCACTGGATCAAGTGCGGGGCCGACAAGTTCCCGCCGATCATCACCCGCGGGGTGCTGTTCGACATCGCCGGCCTGCACGGCGTCGACGTGCTGCCCGACAACTACGGGATCGGCGCGAAGGACCTCGCCGACGCGCTGACCCGCCAGCAGGTCGAGTTCCGCCCCGGCGACGTCGCCCTGGTGCGCACCGGCCGGATGCGCCACTGGCCCGACACCGACCGCTACATCGACAACGCGCCCGGCCTCAACCGCGAGGGCGCGGAGTTTCTGGCCGAGGCCGGAGCGGCCGTCATCGGCGGCGACAACCTGGCACTGGAGCAGTCCCCCTCCCCCGACGCCGAGAACTGGCAGGTGGTGCACACCTATCTGCTGGCCGAGGCCGGTGTGCCGATCATGGAGGTGGTCGACTGCGAAACCCTGGCCGGCGAAGGGCTTTACGAGTTCGCATTCATCGGTGCCTGCATGAAGGTGCGGGGCGCCACCGGGGCGCCGATGCGCCCGCTGGCGATGCCGCTGCTGCCCTGACCTGGCACTGAAAGGATTCACATGTCTGAATCGTCCGGGTACCGGGCGGGCACCTCGGCCGTCGACAACAGTCGCACGTCCTACGGTGATGCCGGCTTCAGCCGCTATCTGCGCAGGGCGTTCCTGGCCTCTGCGGGCTACGACGACGAGAGCCTGGAGCGGCCCATCGTCGGAATCGCGGTCACCCAAAGCGATTACAACACCTGCCACCGTGACATGCCCGCGCTGCTCGCCGCGGTCCGGCGCGGCGTCGAGCAGGCCGGTGGTCTGCCGATGGACTTCCCGACCATCTCGCTCGGCGAGATTCTCACCTCGCCGACCACGATGCTGTTCCGCAATCTGATGGCGATGGACACCGAGGAGATGATCCGGGCGTTGCCGATGGACGCCGCGGTACTGCTGGGCGGCTGCGACAAGACCGTGCCTGCCCAGTTGATGGCGGCCGCGTCATCGGATGTCCCGGTGCTGCTGGAGGTCGTCGGCCCGATGATGACCGGGTCGTGGCGTGGTGAGCGGCTCGGTGCGTGCACCGACTGCCGGCGGTTCTGGGGTGCGCACCGCGGGGGCGAACTCGACGGCGACGAGATCGTCTCGGTGCGCCAGGAACTGGTCTCGACCACCGGCACGTGCACCGTGATGGGCACCGCGTCGACCATGGCGACGGTGACCGAGACGCTGGGCATGATGCTTCCCGGCGGTGCCACCCCGCCGGCGGTGAGCGGGGCACGGCTGCGGCACGCCACCGAAACTGGAAGGCGCGCCGTCGAACTGGCGCGCACCGGCGGCCCACTGCCGCGTGAGGTGATGACCAGGGAGGCCTTCGAGAATGCGATCCGGGTGCTGGCGGCGATCGGCGGGTCGACCAATGCGCTGATCCATATCGTCGCGGTGGCGCGCCGGGCCGGAGTCCCGCTGGAGCTGGCGGACTTCGACAAGATCGGTTCGGACACCCCACTTCTGGTCGACTGCAAACCCTCCGGCGTCGGCTACATGGAGGATTTCCACCGGGCCGGTGGCGTGCCCGCGCTGTTGACGGAGTTGGCGCCGCTGTTGCACCACGACCCCCGGGGGGTGAGCGGCCGGTCGGTGGGCGAGCTGATCGCCCGGGCGGAGAAACCGGCCGAATGGCAGGACACCATCCGTCATCTCGAGGAACCGCTGGGGCCGCCGGGGGCGCTGGCGGTGCTGTCGGGATCCCTGGCGCCGAACGGGGCCATCATCAAGGCGTCGGCGGCCAGCCCGCAGCTGATGCAGCACACCGGGCCGGCGCTGGTGGTGGACAACCCCGCCGACGCGGCCATGATCCTCGACGACCCCGATCTGGACGTGACCCCCGAGCACGTATTGGTGATGCGGTACTCCGGACCGGTCGCGGCGGGTATGCCGGAATCGGGTGCGCTGCCGATCCCGGCGAAACTCGCGCGGGCCGGGGTGCGGGACATGGTGCGCGTTTCGGACGCCCGGATGAGCGGCACGTCGTACGGAACGGTGGTCCTGCACTGCGATCCCGAGGCCGCCGCGGGCGGGCCGCTGTCGGTGGTCCGCAACGGCGACCTGATCCGGCTGGACGTGCCGAACCGGTCGATCGATCTGCTGGTGCCCGCCGAGGAGATCGCCGAGCGGCTGCGGTCGTTCACCCCGCCGCCGCGGGCGGCCCGCGGGTGGCGGCGCCTGTACGAGGAGACGGTGTTGCCTGCCAGCCAGGGCGCGGACCTGTCATTTCTCTAGCAACGCGGACGTGGACCGGCACGGCGCATGCTGCATGCATCTATGCTGAACCGAATGCCGGTTGAGCAGGGGGCGTGAATGGTGTTCGACGCCGAGCAGGTGTCGCTGACCGATCGGGTCTACGACGAGCTGATGCGCGCCGTTCGGGAGGGCGAGCTGCGGCCGGGGACGATGCATTCCGTGGTCGAGATCTCGGGCCGGCTCGGGGTCTCGCGGACCCCGGTGCGCGAAGCGCTGCTGCGGATGGCCGGCAACGGGATGGTGCGGTTCGAACGCAGCCGGGGGGTACGTATCCTCGAGGTGTCCACGCAGGACATCGAGGAGATCTACTCGCTGCGGATGATGCTCGAGGTGCCCTCGGCGTATCGGGCGGCCGAGCTGATGACCGATGATCTGCTGGCGCCGGTGCAGGAGGCGTTCGACCGGATGGCCGAGGCCGCCGAGGCCGGCGACGAGTCCCGCTTCCGCGCGGCCGATGTGGACTTCCACGCGGCGATCATCGCCGCCGCGGGTAACCGCCGGGTCTCCGAGGCCGCCGCCAACACCCGGATCCAGATGATGGACCGCGGGTTGTCCACCACGGCGACCCGAACCCTCGCCGACATCCTGTTGGTGCACAAGCGGATCCTCGACGCGATCTCCGGCCGCGACCCCGCGGCCAGCGCCGGGCGGATGCGCGATCACCTGGTCGAGACGGTGCGGCTGCTGCTGACGCAATCCACCGGCGACGACACCATGGCCGGCGCCTATACGCCGCCTCCCCTTCCGGTGGACTAGCGCGGCGCGGGCCTCACCCGCGCTCGGCCAGCGCCCGCAGGAAGAAGCCGAAGTTGGCCGGTCGCTCGGCCAGGCGCCGCACGAAGTAGCCGTACCACTCCTGGCCGAACGGGACGTAGACCCGGACGTGGTTACCGGCATCGGCCAGCCTGCGCTGCTCGCCGTCGCGAATGTTGTAGAGCATCTGATACTCGAAATCATCGACACCGCGGCCGAATTCAGCGGTCAGCGCCGGCACGGCCCCGATGATCGCCGGATCGTGCGAGGCCACCATCGGATAGCCGTTGCCTGCCATCAGGATCCGCAGGCACCGCAGGTAGGAGTCGGTGACCTCGTCGGCCTCGCGGTAGGCCACCGAAGCGGGCTCGTCGTAGGCTCCCTTGCACAGCCGGATCCGGGCCCCGGCCGCGGCGAACTCGGCGCAGTCGGCCTGGGTGCGCTTCAGGTAGGCCTGTAGAACCGTTCCCAGCCAGTCGAATTCGGTCCGCAGATCGCGCACGATGGACAACGTCGAGTCGGTTGTGGTGTGGTCCTCGGCATCGACGGTCACCCAGGCGCCCACCTCGCGCGCCTTGACACAGATGGTGTGCGCGTTCTCGTAGGCGATCTTCTCGCCGTCGCGGGGCAGCGCCTGACCCAGCGCCGACAGCTTGAGCGACACCTCCAGTGGGCGCACCGGCGCCGCCCGGTCGGCGTCGCGCAGCTGCAGCCCGTCCAGCAGTGCCAGGTAGGCCTGCACCGTCCGCTCGGCGTCGTCGATGCTGGTGGTGTCCTCACCGAGATAGTCGACCGTGACCAGGCGCCCCGAATCACTCAGTGCCGCAACGGTGTCGAGCGCGTCGGGAATGGTATCGCCGGCGACGAACCGGTCCACCACGCGCCGGGTCACCGGCAGCCGTTCGGCGGTCCGGCGCAGCCGCCGCGACCGCGACGCGGCCATGATCATCGGCCGGGCCACCCGCTGGAATGTCGACTCGATCGCTGCTCGGGTACGCACCGTCAGACCTCCATGTGGGGATAGGTGTGGTTGGTGGGCGGCACGAAGGTCTCCTTGATGGACCGCGCCGACGTCCAGCGCAGCAGGTTCATCGGCGAACCGGCCTTGTCGTTGGTGCCCGAGGCGCGTGAGCCGCCGAACGGCTGCTGGCCGACGACCGCGCCGGTGGGCTTGTCGTTGACGTAGAAGTTGCCCGCGGCGTGCCGGAGCCGGTCCTGCGCGGCGAGCACCGCGCTCCGGTCGTCGGCGATCACCGCACCGGTCAGGGCGTAACGGGCACCGGTGTCGACGACGTCGAGAATCTTGTCGTAGTCGGCATCCGGGTACACGTGCACCGACAGGATCGGGCCGAAGTACTCGGTGGAGAACGCCTCATCGGTCGGGTCGTCGGACAGCAGCACCGTCGGCCGGACGAAATACCCCTCGCTGTCGTCGTATTCGCCGCCCGCGGCGATCGTGACCCCCGGCGCGCCCTTCGCTCGTTCGATGGCCTTGACGTTCTTGGCGAAGGCGCGCTCGTCGATCACCGCACCGCCGTAGTTGGTCAGGTCGGTGACGTCGCCGTACTTGAGTTCCGATGCGGCCGAGAGGAAATCGTCGCCCATCTGCTGCCACACCGAGCGCGGGACGAACGCCCGCGAGGCGGCCGAGCACTTCTGGCCCTGATAGTCGAACGCGCCGCGGATCAGCGCGGTGCGCAGCACATCCGGCCGGGCCGAGGAGTGTGCCAGCACGAAGTCCTTGCCGCCGGTCTCCCCCACGAGCCGCGGATAGGTGTGGTAGCGGTCGATGTTGGCCCCGACCTCGCGCCACAGATGCTGGAAGGTCGCGGTCGAGCCGGTGAAATGGATCCCGGCCAGCCGCGGATCGGCCACCGCCACATCGGAGACCGCGATCCCGTCACCGGTCAGCAGGTTGATCACGCCGGGCGGCAGGCCCGCCGCCTCCAGCAGCTGCATGGTCAGGTAGGCGGCGAAGGTCTGGGTCGGTGAGGGCTTCCACACCACGGTGTTACCCATCAGGGCAGGCGCGGTCGGCAGGTTGCCCGCGATCGCGCTGAAGTTGAACGGCGTGATGGCGTAGACGAACCCCTCCAGCGGCCGGTGATCGGTGCGGTTCCACACCCCTGGGCTGCTGACCGGCTGCTGGGCCAGGATCTCGCGGGCGAAGGCGACGTTGAACCGCCAGAAGTCGATCAGCTCGCACGGCGCGTCGATCTCGGCCTGGTAAGCCGTCTTGGACTGGCCCAGCATGGTGGCCGCGGCGATCTTCTCGCGCCACGGCCCGGACAGCAGATCGGCGGCCCGCAGGAACACCGCGGCGCGCTCGTCGAACGGCAGCGCGGCCCAGTCGTTCTTGGCGGCGAGTGCCGCATCGATCGCCGCGGTGGCGTCGGCGTGCTCGGCGTTGGTCAGGGTGCCCAGCCGGGCCGCGTGGCGGTGCGGCTGAACCACGTCGATGCGGGCGCCCCCGCCCATCCGGTGCCGGCCGCCGATGACGTGCGGCAGGTCGATCGGGGCGTCGGAGAGTGCGGACAGTGCGGCACCGAGCCGGGTGCGTTCACCCGAGCCGGGGGCGTAGTCGTGGACCGGTTCGTTGGCCGGCATCGGCACGGCGGTGATGGCATCCATACGTCAAGAATCCCCGATGTGTCCCACGCAACTCTTGTCTGATCCGACAACCTTGCCGCCGACTATCCGTAAAATCGGACAATATGCGGACGACGGGTGTCAGCCTCGGCCAACTGCTGTTGGCCCTGGATGCCACGCTGGTCCGGTTGGTGCGGGCACCGCGCGGCCTGGACCTGGCCGTGGCCTCGGCCGCACTGATCGATTCCGACGATGTGCGCCTGGGTCTGGCCCCGTCGGCCGGGGCGGCCGATGTGTTCTTCCTGCTCGGGGTGTCCGAGCCGGACGCGCTGCGCTGGGTCGAGCAGCAGGGCGCCCGGCGGCCTCCTGCCGCGATCTTCATCAAGGAGCCCTCCGACGCCGTCGTCGAACGGGCCGTCGCGGCCGGTACCGCGGTGGTGGCCGTCGACCCGCGGGCCCGCTGGGAACGGCTGTACCGGTTGGTCGACCACGTCTTCGAACACCATCACGGCGACGGCGCCCTGCACGATTCGGGCACCGATCTGTTCGGTCTGGCCCAATCGGTCGCCGAGCGCACGCACGGCATGGTCAGCATCGAGGACGCCCAGTCACATGTGCTGGCCTATTCGGCCTCAAGCGACGAGGCCGACGAGTTGCGCCGGTTGTCGATCCTCGGCCGGGCCGGGCCGCCGGAACATCTGGCCTGGATCGCCCAGTGGGGCATCTTCGACGCGCTGCGCTCGCGACCGGAGGCGGTGCGGGTGGCCGAGCGCCCCGAACTGGGTCTGCGCCCCCGGCTGGCGATCGGCATCTTCGCACCCGCCGCCGACGAGCGCCGGGCCCCGGCCTTCGTCGGCACCATCTGGGTGCAGCAGGGCGCGCGCCCACTGGCCGACGACGCCGCGGAGATCCTCCGCGGGGCCGCGGTGCTGGCCGCGCGCATCATGGCGCGGCTGGCCGCGACCCCGTCGACGCACGCCGTCCGGGTCCAGGAACTGCTGGGGTTGGGCGAGCCGGACGCGGTTCTCGACGTGGAGCTGATCGCCAGGGAGCTGGGGGTGCGCGCCGACGGCCGCGCCACGGTGGTCGGATTCGACGGGGGCAGCCCAGGTACCCGGCTCGCCGACGTGCTGGCGTTGAGCGCCAGCGCTTTTCGTCACGACGCCCAGATGGCCTCGGCGGGTTCACGGGTCTATGTGCTGTTTCCCAGCACCGGCAAGGCGGTGACGTCGTGGGTCCGCGGCACCGTCGCGGCGCTGCGCGCCGAACTCGGGCTGCAACTGCGCGCGGTGATCGCCGGCCCGGTGACCGGGCTGGGCGGCGCCGCGGGCGCCCGCGCCGATGTGGACCGGGTGCTCGACACCGCCGAGCGCCACCCCGGAACGCTGGCCGCAGTCACCTCGCTGGCCGAGGCACGCACCACGGTGCTGCTCGACGAGATCGTCACCGCGATCGGCGCCGACGACCGGCTGATCGATCCGCGGGTGCGGACGCTGCGCGCCGACGAACCGGTGCTGGCCGAAACCCTCGGCGTCTATCTGGACTGTTTCGGCGATGTCGGCGCGGCCGCGCGGCACCTGCACGTGCACCCCAACACCGTGCGGTACCGGATCCGCCGGGTCGAGCAGTTGCTGGCAGCCTCGCTCAACGATGCCGATGTGCGGCTGCTGCTGGCGCTGAGCCTGCGGGCGACCGCCTGAATCCCCGCCAATCCCTTGGCGAGCAGACGCGCCGGTACCCAAATCCCGGGCGTGTCGGGTACCGCGGCG